>URTN01000181.1 GCA_900550795.1 uncultured Mollicutes bacterium | reverse complement strand
CAAACACAAATGAGCGCAATGAAAAGAAAGTAAGGGAAATTGAAAAGTTCGACTTTTAGGTATAAATTCCTCCACATATATATTTACCTTATTACTTTTGGCCCACCTTCGACTATATTGACATTCTTGACGTTTTTAGCCCCATAATGCCCTATAGCCTCAGCCATGTAGGAATTCAATTCGCTAGGGAAAGTAAAGGCAATGATGCTACCAGCAAATCCTCCGCCCATAATACGTTCGGCCCCATTGCCTAGATATGGGCGAAGTATATCCAAGGCTTCTTGAGGAGAGCCTTTATATTGTCCTGGAACCATTGTGTTTTGTAACATGGTCGAAGAAGAATAGCCACTAGAATTGACGGCATCCAAGAAGCAATTTACATCATTAATCTTCAAGGCTTCCTTAGCCTTTATCACTCTTTCGTTTTCTTCAAAATAATGGGTAGCCCTCATCTTGGCTAATTCGCTTACTCCCCTATTTGGTTTAGTGATTTTATCAAAGAAAACTTGCTTTGATACCATTCTTAGATAAGGCACATCAAATACATTTTGGGCGACAAGTTTCATATCTTCCCCAATCGAAGCATATAAAGGGGTCAAGTTAGCATGGCTTCCACCCGTATTGATTAAGACTACCTTTAAAGGCATATTGAACGGCACTACTTCGGTAACTGGATTTTCTAGCGATTCAAAGTCAACATAGATCATCCCTCCAAAGCTAGTTCCGATTTGGTCTAATAATCCACATGGCTTGCCAAAATAGACATTCTCGGCATATTTGCCAATCTTAGCCATTTGTAAAGGGGTAATTCTATCTTCGTTATAAAGCATTGAAACGATTTTAACGATTAAAGATTCATAGCAGGCGCTAGAAGAAACCCCGGCACCAGGGAAAATATCAGAAACAAAGGCACCTTTGAATCCGCCAATGTTAAATCCAAGTTCCTTGCATTTAGCCAAAACTCCCTTAACAAGGGCTTTTGAAGTCCCATATTCATCTTTATTAGGAGTTAAATCATTTATATCGAACTTAATCTTCTTATAACCTTGGGAAATGACTTCGATACTCCCATCATCGGTTTTAGAGAAAGCTCCAGTTATGCCCATATCGACTCCACCTACTAGGCAAAGTCCATGGTTATGGTCGGTATGGTTTCCTAGAATCTCTAGTCTACCATGAGAAAATACGATATGTTCTGGGGACAAGAAGAAATTAGATACAAATAATTCTTCGGCATTCGCGGTATAAATCATCTTAAGGCTCCTTCTATGAAGGACTTGAATTCCTTCATGTGTAATTCATTATCTTTGAAGACTGCTACATTTTTCAATATATTGCGGCAAATATCGGCAATATATTCTCTTGAGGTAATCTTTTCGTTTCTCATTCTATCTAGCATGTCAGTGAATATATCTAGATCTGGATAAAGCTTAATTGCCTCTATATTACTTAATCCTTTTTCGATACATTCTTCCACTTCTTTAGATTGTCTAACTAATCTAGCGGGAAGGATGAAATATCCAGCTGCCTCGATTAGCCCAATGCCTTCATGCTTGATATGGGCATATTCAGGATGGGCATGGAAGATACCGGTAGGATATTTTTCATCGCATCTATTGTTGCGAAGGATGATATACATCTCGTATTTGTCTTTGACTTTCCTAACAATTGGAGTGACGGTAGAATGCTTTATATCCCCTTCATAAGAAATGATATCTAGTTCCTTATTGTCATAATGCCTCCAGGCTTCTTCTATTTTTGAAGCAGCATCCAATATATCTTCTTTGGAAGAAGATACTAACTTAATGACTGAATCATAGAAATCTAGTATTGATATCTTCAATCCGTTTTCATCCTTGATTACAATTCTATCATTAGCCTTCATCAATGGCATGATATGGGCGCCACCCTGGAAATGTTCATGGTTAAGAATAGAACCCCCAACAATAGGAAGGTCGCTATTCGAGCCGATGAAATAATGAGGGAATATATCGACTATATCGAATAATCTCCTAAATATTCTAGGAGATATTTCCATGAATACATGCTTTTCATAGAAGGCAATGCAGTGATTTGAATAATAAACATATGGGGAGAATTGAAGGAACCATTTCTCTCCTTCTAAATCTAAATCAATATAACGGATATTTTCCCTAGCAGGGTGCTTTTCATTACCCTTGAATCCGATATTTTCCTTACATAATAAGCATTTAGGATAGCCAGTTGATTTAGAACCTACTAACTTAGCAATGTCCTTATTATTCTTTTCTGGCTTAGATAAATTAATGGAAATATCTAAGGATGGCCCATCTTTGTAATTGGCCTCGAATACTATGTTCTTATCTACTTTTGATTTGGCAATGTAGTTATTCTCGATGCTTAGATTATATAGATAGTCAGTCGCTTCTTTTGCCTTTCCTTGATTGATTAATGAGTGGCAATACGTATTGACATAGGATGGGGCTGGGCTAACTAAGCCAAAGCAATAAGTCGCCTCTAGTTCGGCATCATGGCCATTCAATCCAGTTTCGATAAAATCATTGACCAATGAATCAAATACTTCATCTGGTAACTTTAAGGAATCGATATGGGCTTTGTCTAGTTCCCCTTCAAAAGGAGTATCTAGATTATATTTACCTAGCAATAAGTTCCTATAATAATCGACATCTTCATTTTTTAAATCAAGATGGCTAGAAGCAAATAATAGAAGTTCTTCAATTGATTTATTTAGCATTATCTATTCTCCTTTTTAAAGAATTCATATTTATGGATACGGACATAGGTTTCGTTTGCTTTTATTAGCAT
>URTN01000180.1 GCA_900550795.1 uncultured Mollicutes bacterium | reverse complement strand
ATTAACTACCTAATAAATCAATAAATTCACTTTCGGTTATTATGGCTATCCCATCTTTTAAAGCTTTTACAACCATTTCTTTATTCGGTTCTTTCCCTATTAATAAATAGTTGGTATTTTCATCAATACTTTCAAACCCATTCACCCCAAGCAAAGTAGTAAATTCCCTAAGTTTCCCTTCACTCATTCCATTAATAACCCCAATGAAGGCTATATTTTTGTTATCAATAGATATGTCATTCTTCTTTTTCTTACCAATAAAGGATACTTCCTTTAACAAAGGTTTATAGAAAGCGCCATCTTCTTTATAACATTTATATATGTTCCTATTTAACCCTTCATTTATTCCTGCAATATGAAGAGAGTATCCGTTTAATTGTGTAAACATTCCTGAATGAAATGAAGGGATGGTTGCACAATGACCCCTAGGGGTCGCGCGGCGGAATTGACAAAAAAAGCAGAAACTCACAATTTTAACGACCAAGTTAGAAAGGAGTCCTGCATGAATAATCTATCACAAACAATGCTGAACGCGTTAGTAAATGCTAATGCAAATGGTCAAAAAGTAAACCTGGACGAAATACTCAAGGAGGTATTGATGGAGGAAATCGAGAAGGGCGTCAACGAGATAATTGGTCACGAGCTGATTAGTACAGTGGCGTTGACTACAAAGCCATAAGGAAATGGGGAGACGACATGGACCCGAAAACGATATTCAACTTCTACCGATTCCCAATGGAACTGAGGAGCAAGCTTTATTCCAACAACAGAACCGAATCGTTCAACAGGGAAATAAGGAGGGAGGCCAAGGCCCATGTGCAGTTCTGCACCCAGGATGCCGAGGAAAAGTTCCTGGCCTCCCTGTTCAACCGTTACAACTTCAAGGTAGGCGCAAAGCCAATAAGAGGGAGGGAATATATTGAAGACGAATTAATCGAGTTATAGAATTAGAACGTTAAAGCGAGTTTCTGGTTTACACAGAATTCCGTATTCTCTCGCCAATTAATGGTTTTAGTATGTATTATCACGCTCATTCCAATTCTTTTCTTATATTAGAGATATTCATCCCCATCTAAGATACATCTAATCTCTTCTTTGGCATAATTAATGTCGCTACTAGAAAGGAGAAGAATTATCTTTTGTATTTGGTTTGTAGTCTTATTCCACCACTCTAGTTTTTCTAGAAGGTCAATCATTTCATCATCAAAACGTCTTCTTACTACTCTAGCAGGATTACCAACTACGACTGAATATGGCGGGATATCTTTCGCGACTACTGAATTCGCGCCAATAATGCATCCATCCCCAACATGGACCCCTGGTAAAAATGTAACGTTTTGCCCGATCCAGACATCATTCCCGATAACCGTGTCGCCTTTACAAGGCAAGTCTTCTTTTTTTGGCTTGTCCTGTTTCCAACCGTTAAAGATATAGAAAGGGTATGTCGACGGTGAATTCATTTGATGATTTGTCCCATTCATGATGAATTCCACGCCACTACCTATTTGGCAGAATTTGCCAATAATCAATTTATCACCCATAAAGTCATAATGATGTGTTACGTGATTTTGGAAGTTTTGCCCATAAAAATACGTATATTCACCTACTATGATATTTGGGCAATCTATCAACGTCGGCTTTATGTAAACAACACTTTCATCCTTGGATTTTAGAGGATGGATCCTCCACGAGTCCGGCTTATCAGCCTTTTCAGCTCGATACATTAAATCGTCGCTATCTTTGTCCGATAAATCCAGGAATTCATTTGCGTTTACCTTAAATTCAAGAATCAACTTAATGACCTTATCGAAAGACATATCGGTTAACCCTGTTTCTATTTTGTTAATCATCGATTTATGGGTGTAGCCTAAAGCCTCTGCAAATTCCTGTTGGGACATGTTGTTGTCCAAGCGAATCTTCTTGATTCTATCTCCTAATACTTTATACGCCATATTTTCTCCTTTTACTCATATCGATTTCGGACATTTAGTCAACTAATTCCTACAGGTTTATTTCTTTTCGATTCTATTTATTGGCTTGACTTTGTTCTTATTAAACAACTCTTTTTCTCTATTTGCCTCTTTATTAAGAAGGACTAGTCTTTCTTTTTGATTTACCTTTTGGGCAATTAAGATAGAATTCAGATATTCAAGATTGCTTAAGATTGCTAGTTCAATTGTATTTGCATGGTCTCTAATATTTCCTTCTTTATCTTTATTTGTTGCCCTAAATTGCTTTGCATTCATCCCAAATAAAGCAACATTCAAAAGGTCTGCTTCATTCGCATAGATATAACTTTTCTGTTCATTTGATAGTTCGACCGGTACTAAATGTTCCTTTATAGCATCCGTATGGATTAGATAATTTAGCTTAGTTAGCAATCTCTTTCCTTGCCATTCAAGTTGCTCCGATTCCTGGATCTTTAATCTTTGAAACTCCTTAATGATATAAAGCTTGACTTCAGCAGAAATCCAAGAAGCAAATTCTAAAGCGATATCTCGATGAGCAAAAGTGCCCTCACTATACTTGCCTCGACTTGCCTTGATACCGATTGCATTTGTTTCTTTTATCCATTTTGTTGGAGTTAAAACAAAAGAGTTGGAACCAGATGCATTTTTAAATCGATCGAATTCGACCGAATTAAAATTTTGGTTATTCAATTGCTCCCAAAGTCCAAGAAACTCAACAGTGCTTCTTAATCTCATCCAATTTCTAACTACATCAGAAGGGAATTCGGAATTTTTGGTTTTAGCAATATCAGTTAAACTAATATAATCATCTTCTCCTATTCCCGTTACATTAATT
>URTN01000179.1 GCA_900550795.1 uncultured Mollicutes bacterium | reverse complement strand
CTGCAATAATTAAAAAAGATAATCTTATATTCGCTACACAAAGAGGATATGGGGAATTTAAAGACAAATGGGAATTCCCTGGAGGGAAAATAGAAGAAAACGAAACAAAAGAAGAAGCCCTTACTAGGGAAATAAAAGAAGAATTAAACGCATCAATAAGCATTGATTCTTTTATTAAGCAAATCGAATATGATTATCCCTCTTTCCATTTAGTAATGGATGTCTATTTTTGTCATCTAAACAACCCTCATATTGAACTAATCGAGGCAGAAAATGCAAAATGGTTAAAAATAGAAGAAATATATGATTTAGATTGGCTTCCTGCCGATTTAGAATTGCTTCAATATATAAAATAAGCGATACGTGTATCAATTTATCTCTATTTAAAGATAAATAGTTTATATTATAGAAGATGAAATCCTTAACCAAATTATTTAGGTATGGCCCTGGTCCATCTTCTAGCCATACAATCGCCCCATATAATGCTGCTACATTATTTAAAAAAGAAATAATAAGTATCAAAGGAGCCAAGGCAAAAGTCACTTTATATGGCTCTTTGGCATTGACTGGAATCGGACATAAAACCAATTTGTCCATAATGGAAGCTTTGTCACCTATACCTTGCGAAGTTAATTTTGATATAAAGTCCACTCCTATCCATCCTTTATTAATGAAGATGGAAGCTTTTGAAAATGATAAAAAGATATTAGAAAGACAATATATATCTCTTGGGGGAGGGGAATTGGTTTGCCTTGAGGATGAAAAGGTAAACGAAAAGGATATCTATCCGTTCAAATCCTTTTCCGATGTTACTAAATTCATGAAAGACAATAACATCAATTTCTTCAAGGATTTTGCTCTCCTTTATGAAAGTAAGGATATCGATGAATATCTTTTGTGGTGTTTAAAAAACATGTTTAAATCTATCGAGACAGGGTTACAAAAAGAAGGAAAAATACCTACTGGTCCAAACAAAAGGATAAATCTATATAGAAGTGCGAAAGCAATATATGAAGAAGCAAAGCAATTAAATAGAGGCGAAGACAAAAGGACATTATTGTTATCTAGCTATGCCTATGCCGTCGCCGAATCTAATGCTTGTGGTGATAAAGTCATCACTTCTCCTACTTGCGGAAGTAGCGGAATACTCCCTGCCGTACTTTATTATGAATATAAGCAAAAAAGAGTACCTCTAACTAAATTAAGGGATTCATTATATGTAGCAGGCTTGATTGGTAATCTAGTTAAGCAAAATGCCTCAATTGCCGGTAGTATTGGAGGATGCCAAGCCGAAGTCGGAACCGCCTCATCAATGGCAGCAGCCGCCTTATGTTACATCAATGATTTATCGATTCACCAAATTGAATATGCAGCAGAATGTGCATTAGAACATTTTTTGGGATTAAGCTGCGATCCTGTTGATGGATATGTAGCCATACCTTGTATTGAAAGAAATGGAATAGGCGCCATAAGAGCATATACTTCATACATGTATGCAAAACACATCGAACCTATTAGAAAAAACATGGTGTCATTTGATGATGTTGTATTAGCAATGAAATTAACAGGTGATTCTCTTTCTAATGCTTATAAAGAAACATCGCTAGGTGGGTTAGCAAAGATATTGAAATAAAAATCTATCTAAAGTTCGGAGGGATTATTTTCTTTTTCATTTTTTGGAATCTCCACTGCCGATTTTAATAACAGCAAGAAGCTCATCGGCCAATAAATCAATATCAAAATCTAATTTATTATTTAAAGAAGATTCAAAGGCCAGCCTAAACAAAGTTCCAGAAAGTACAATAATAGTTTCCTTACTAACAAATGGCATTAAAAACACAATTTTAGATATATACGATTCTTTGAAAAAATCCATCATTACCTCCCTGTAACCATCTGAAAAAAGAATATTTCTAATCAAGGAGTTCCGTTTTTGAAACATTTTTATAAAAGAGGAAAGGAAATTTAATGCATCTTCTTTATCCAATTTCTCCATGGGGACAATTAATTTACTGAATATATACTTAAAATAAGAAATCAAAAAATCTTGTTTGCTCTTAAAATTATAATAGAAAGTTTGCCTTTTATATCCAGTCGCATTGCACAACTCGTCCACACTAAAATTTGTAGAATCGTTATCGGCGATTAATTTATCAAACGCTTTAAAAAAAGCCTTCTTAGAATCATTCATTATTTTACAATATCAAATCAAAGACGACAGTCAACTAAATCATTCCTATTAATACTAGTCAAAATTCAATTTTTGACTAGTTAATTTAAACCTTAAAATTGATTAAATTTTATGTGTCTAACTCATTCATTAATTCAAAAGGAGTAAAAAAATGAAATTCAAACGTCTATTTATCCTATCAGTAGTCTTTATGGCATGTGGCCTATTAATGTTTGCTATGGAAACGAATGAAGGAATGAAGTATTCCCTAGATCTTCCTTTAGCAGGCGTAGGATTGCTTAGTTCCTTAGTATTCTGCTTCCTTGGCGATAACAAAAAAGAATAAGAACAGAATAGCCATGTTTAGCCCATCCATAGTTGGATGGGTTTTTAATTACAAAAGAAAATTCTACTTACAATATTTATTTTTCGTTTATAATCAAAGCATCAAAGGGAGGGTATCACTATGACACCTAGAAAAGATAGAAACAAAAACATTGAATTATTCCATATGTTTAATGTTATTTGCCTATTTGTTGGATTAGCAGCTTTAGGACTATACATGTTAATAATCATAATCGCATCGATCATTAATAAGTCAACCGGACCACTAATAAACCTATTATATATATTCGGTG
>URTN01000178.1 GCA_900550795.1 uncultured Mollicutes bacterium | reverse complement strand
CTTCTATATAATGGGATGAATAAGGCGATAAGTAATTTACCTTCTGCAGAAGGAATCCATTTTAGCAAGGCTAACTGCGATTTCTTCTATAATGAATCTACTACAGCTAAACAAAAAGAAGAAGAAGTAAGGAATGTCATGAATATCTTATCTTTGGTATATGATTCTGGATTAATTAAAGACGGGAGTATGGATTTATCTAAATTAAATATTGATTCCATCTCCGTTGATTTCTTCCTTAAACCATTATTAGATGGGATAAAAGATTCAAGAATTCTAGGTGTTAATTCTGCTAGTGTAGTGGCATCTAGTGACGAAAATGAAGGAACCTTATTTGGCGATTTAATATTAACCTTAATTGATAAATCGACTTTATATGATTTAAGTTATTATTCTAATCTCGAAGCAAGCAAAGATGATAAAGTTCCTGCTCTTACTAAGAAGAACGGTTTAGATGAACCTATCAATTCCCATACTACTTTGACCAAGGTTTCTATTGTTAATGGAGTTGGTGTTACTTCTTGGGACAAAGAAATTGAATCTATTTGCGATATATTGAAAGGCCTTCAAGATTCTCCAATGCTAGATGGAACGAATATAAATACGTCCCTTCTTTCTAAACCAAGTGATTTCTTTGGATATGATAATAAAGAAAAATCGGCAAATAGGGATAATTTAGAGGACTTGTTAACGAAAATTAGCAATTCAAAATTATTAGGTTATGCATTACCAAACAAAATTGAAACCATCCTCTTTAGAGTCGGACCTGATGGACAACATTTCAATGTAAACCACATTGTAGGCAATGGCGCTTTCAAAAACGATTTCCTTTGGGCCGCTGATCCTTATTACACTGAAGAAGGAGATAAATCTACCGGAACATTTAAGCCTTATGTTCCTTATAGCGAAGGCGAAATCTCTAATCTAGTAGATTTGTTCTACAATCTTTCCTATTGCGATGGTTTAGACGGGAATAACCTAAAATCAATTGATCCAACCCATTTGACTAAAGGGTTAAAAGCCATGTCTAAAACTGGAGTATTTAATTCTAAGGAAGGTGTTAGAGAAGAAGACAAGACTGGCACTATATATTATGAATACACGAGTCCGTATGGCAGACTTGATGTTGTCAAATTATTTGATGAAAACAAAATGACTTGTTTCCAAGCTGTCATGTCTAAGTTTGTTGATACTGATTCGCTTCATGATTATCTTTGGAATTCCGCTAATCCAGGTGATACTAGTTATACTTCCATTAATGATAAAGTTATCGACTTAGTGAAAAATGTTTTTAAAAACAAATATGATAGTGGCAATTTCATTGAATCGGATAAAAAACTAGATGAATTGTCCAAATTCTATTCAGACTTATTAAACGCAGATGAAAAAGACATTTTTAAGAGAGATAATACAATCGATTTCGACAATGTTTCTAGCGAAGGTCTTTCCGCTTTATTTAAAGCCTTGAACAAATGCTCCTTTTACCAAGATGTAATTCCTAACGCAATGTATGAATTATTCCAAGGCACAACATATGAAATACCTGGAATTGATTTAGCCAGGGCCAATTGCTTTGTTAAGTATAAAACTTCATCAAATCCTGGCTTATCCAACGAAGAATGGGCGGGTGAATTAGACTTAATTTGTTCGATATTGCCTTTGATTAGAGATAACAAAACTGCTTTAGCAAATGCATCGAAAACATTAGAAAATCTAGATCCATTGTTGTTAAGGTCTTTGATGTATGATTTCTCCGAATCATATGTATTCCATAATAATGGGGATTGCCTAAACAAAGGAACTAGTGGTACTTTAAAAGATGATTTAACTGTGTTTGAACAACTTGTTTATTATATCTATGACAATAGTGGACTTGCTGAAAAAGCCTTCTCCATTTCTTCCGATGGGGCTAAATACCTAGATTCTATTGGTACAAATCCGACCTATACATATAAAAATAAATTACATGATAGGATTATTTCCTTTACCGGTAGTTGGATGGATGAGATCAACCATTTGACATATGGATATGATGGAACAAAGGAATATGGGCTTATCTATGATGCGAATAGGCACCAATTATTGAAGAAAACCGGTTCATCTAGCAATGGTCCTATCGATATAAGCAAAGATACCTTAAAAACCCTTGAACCGGAAAAAATACCGATTTATTTCATGATATGAATGGGCTAGCCATTGTCGAAGATGCTTTATCTGATACCTTATCTGATTTATTAGAAAACACCGGTCTTAATGATAAATCTATTATTGAATTCGACATGCTAAATTCTACTTCTTATGATTTCTCTGATTACTATCTAGAAGAAAATACCCCATCCATCAATAGGATTACTTTCGATTCTAGTAATGGTAAGTATTCAGTTAAGTTCATAACTGGTGAGGAATTGAATCCTGTATTAACCGTTAATGATTTAGGTTCTAATAAATACGAGGTTATTACCAAAGATTTACGTAATCCATTTACATTAGAATGTGTAGAGGGTGGCGTAATCACTAATGTTCATGTTTATTTCGATACGGCCATATATTCGTTAACTAGAGAGCAACTTGCCAAGAAAGACATCGCTGCGATTGGCTCTTTATTAAAAGACATGTACGATCCTGCAAGCCATAAATATTTCGATTTTAATGCCAAAAGCACAATTGATACTACTAGGAATAAAGACTTCCGTGACTTTAGGCACGAAGGCCATTCAACAAAAGGGATATTCGATTTATTGAAGGATTCAACCATCTATTCTGGCGAATTTAATTTCGATGGAACTAGTGTCAAGGTAGGGGGAGATGCTACTAAGACTACATT
>URTN01000177.1 GCA_900550795.1 uncultured Mollicutes bacterium | reverse complement strand
GAATACGTAAAATATTGGTTATCTGGCTACGTGAAAGGTGAGATAAATCCGCCAAAGTTTGTTGGGTATAGCCAAACAAAGATGAAAGTTGTTTACAAACAACAGCCATTTCCAGAACATTAGCAGACCTATTATCTCTAGTATCTGCTAAAAGCATGAGTAAAACTTCTTCATCCTCAGCATCTCTAACTACACAAGGAAGAGATAATATACCAGCCTTTTTAGCGCCGAAAAACCTTTTCCTGCCTAATATCAATTCGAATCTATCGCCTTTTGATCTTACAATCAAAGGATTATAAAAACCTTTTTCTTTCAATCCTGCAGCAAAAGAAGAAACAACATCTTTAGGAATAACTATGTCCTTAATAAAACTAGTATCATCTATTAAGGAAGTAGGAATAAGCCTAGCAGGAGCGGCCTGATATTCCTTCTCCATGACGGCAATAACGTCTTCTTGGGAGAACTTTTCTATTAAATTAGATAAAGATGGAACAACTTTCTTACCTTCTCTTTTCATGGTCAATGACCTCACGAGCTAAAGAATAATAAGCGGTTGCACCCATGCTGGTAGGCTTGTAATTAATAACACTAGTCATAGCGGCCTGGCTATCGGCTATAGATTGGTTACGTGGTATAGAAACTAGGAATGTATTTTCCTTAAATAAACGTCTGACTTCAGAAGAAATCTCGGTCCCAAGCTGAGTTCTAGCGTCATACATTGTTAATAGGAATCCTTCTATTTCTAGACTTGGATTATATTTCTTTTGTACCGTAGAAATCGAAGACAATATAGCAGCTACGGCTTCCATAGCAAAATATTCACATTGAACTGGAATAATTACAGAATCGCAGCTAGCCAGAGCGTTTAAAGAAAGCGCACCTAAGGATGGAGGGCAATCTATAACGACATAATCATATTGTTCCTTGATTTGGTCTAATTGCCTTTTAAGCAAGAAAAAAGGATCGCTTACACCTTGTCCAATTAAAGATGCTTCTAATGATGCTAAACGCAAATTAGAAGGACAGATAAATAGGTTATCTTCGTTAGTTTTTAAAATAGTTTCTTCTAAAGTTGAAGCCCCAACAAGAACCTCAAAAGTAGTTTTCTTGCATAAAGAAATGTCGATACCGACACCACGTCCGGAATTACCCTGTGGATCAATATCTAAAAGAAGTACCTTCTTGCCAAGATGAGACAAGGCGGAAGATAAATTAATAGCGGTTGTAGTCTTTCCTACACCGCCTTTTTGGTTGGCGATTGCAATTACTCTACTCATGAATATCAAAATTATAAATGAATTTCTACCAAAGTGGCTTAGAAATTAATGTAGCCCATGAACGTGGGTACTTAGCTGGGGTCTCATTTACTTTCTTTAGGAAAATATTATACCTAAGGCTATTAGAAGAAGGTAAATAATCGAGGATTGTTTTTTCTTTAGCTAAACCAAGACTTTTTAAATGGGGCTCGGCTAGTTTTAATTCCTCTTCACCTTGATTGGATTTCATTGAAATTACATATCCGCCAATCTTAACTAAAGGGGCGCTAACTTCGCATGTAGTAGATAAAGAAGAGAAGCCCCTAGAAGTAGCAACATCGAAGTAATTCCTATATTCTTTCATGTCTTCAACTCTTCCAATATGGAAATAAACATTTGAGATTTGCAGTTCTTTTTTAATAAATTCAAGGAACTTAAATTTCTTAGCAGTCGAATCAACTAGGGTTACTTTTGCACTTGGATTAACTAGAGCTATAATCATTCCAGGGAACCCTGCGCCAGAGCCAATATCAGCAACTAACTTATTAGAAAAATCAAAAGATTCCATCAAAAGAAGGCAATCGAAAAAATGCTTTTCAAAGATTTCGCTTTCTTCTTTTATAGAAGTTAAATTCATCTTTTCATTCCATTTGATTAAGCTAGATGCATATGTATTGAATTTGTTTTCTAAAGAGGAATCGATAGCAATACCTTTTTTGGACAAAAGTTCTTGCATGATCTTGAAATTCATTTCTTCATCCTCCTTAGATTCAATAATAATATAGAAATATCAGCAGGATTAACCCCATAAATTCTAGAAGCCTGGGAGATTGAAGTCGGCCTAACTGTATCTAATTTAGTTCTAGCCTCCAAACGTAATCCATCCATATGTAGATAATCAATATCGCTTGGAATCAGCATATTCTCTTCTTTAATTAATAAAGATGCTTCTCTTTCTTCCTTTTTAATATAGCCATCATATTTAACAATTGCTTCTAGAGATTGTATTTCTTGATAATCTAAATCAAAGTCTTTTAACCCCTCAGTTATTGGACGAATCTCTTCATAATGGAAGAAAGGTCTTTTTAATACATCGTAAGATTTCAAACCAACTGAAGTTGGCTCTCCTCCCTTTTCGATTAAAAGAGAATTTAGTTTATCTTTATCAGTAATATTACTAACTTTCAAAGCTTCTATAGCAGCATTTATTCGAGCATATTTTTCTTTGAATTTTGAATACACGTCTTCGCTAAGTAGACCAATTTCATGGCCCAAATCCATTAATCTAGCATCAGCATTATCGTTTCTTAAAAGCAAACGATACTCAGCCCTAGATGATAAAAGTCTATAAGGCTCTTCAGCGCCTTTTGTAACTAAATCATCAATCATGACTCCAATATAAGCTTCGCTGCGTTTTAATATAATCGGATCTTGGTTATGTAGATACCTACTAGCATTAATTCCAGCCATCAAGCCTAGTCCTGCAGCTTCTTCATAACCGGAACTTCCGTTAAACTGGCCGCCGCTGAACAATCCCTTGATATTCTTAAACTCCAGCGTAGGTAACAACTGGTTTGGAT
>URTN01000176.1 GCA_900550795.1 uncultured Mollicutes bacterium | reverse complement strand
CACAAGAAGCAAGCAATGACGCCGAAATCAAGAATAATGCAATCTTTTTCATATTAATCCCTCTTAATTTAGTCTAAGCATTGCTAAATAAGGTGTTGTGAACGATTTATCCTGCCAGGCACAACTTTCATCGTTTCCATTCGCATAACATATTTTGCCAAGGCAAATCGTACCTTCTTTAAATGTATTTTCATCGATATTTTTATGATCTAGACATTCACCATTACGATAAATAAGAGTTTGAGGTATCGTAAAAGAGGGACCTTTGCTTAATAAAATTTTGAAGTAAGCCCCATCAAATTTAAAGTAATCGCCTTCACCAGGTATTTTATGTATTTCTCCCTCTAACTCATCGGTAAGAATAAGAAGATTTATCATTATGCAAGTATTGTTGCTAGATGAAGATTCTACTTCCCCGCAGCTAAATAGGCTAAAAGAAGCTAGACCCGATAAAATTAATTTTTTGAATTTCATAAATCCCCTTTTTTGTTCATTAGTAAATGGTAATACCACTAATTTTAAGTATCAATATCTGCTAACCTAAAAAAGGGGAAATGTAGAATTTATAGGAGTAATGAACCCATCAATACTTAATGTAAGCGTTTTCAATAAAGTTAAGTCTCCTTTCATGAGCAAATCCTTAGACTTGATGCTACTTATTTTGTTATACTAGCCACGCAAAAAACAGGAGGAAAAACCAATTATGATCAACGAAGAATACTACGATACATTCAAAGGTTCCAAATGGAAAGAAGACATCGATGTAAGAGACTTCATCGTCTCTAACTACACTCCTTATGATGGAGATGAATCTTTCTTGGAAGGACCAAGCGAAAATACATCTGCCTTATGGGCAAAATTACAAGAACTCCAAAAGAAAGAAAGAGAAAATGGCGGAGTACTTGATATGGAAGAAGAAGTCGTCTCTTCTTTAACTAGCTATGGCCCTGGCTATCTAGATAAAGATAAAGAAGTCGTCGTCGGACTCCAAACTGATAAGCCACTTAAAAGAGCTTTCATGCCTTATGGTGGCATCAAGATGGCAGAAGAAAGCCTTAAGACTTATGGATATACCCCAAATCCAGAATTACATAAGATTTTTACTACCTATCACAAAACCCATAACGATGGAGTTTTTGATGCCTATACCCCAGAAATACTCCACTGCCGTCACAATAAGATAATCACTGGCCTTCCAGATACCTATGGAAGAGGAAGAATTGTCGGCGACTATAGACGTATTGCCTTATATGGTATCGATTACCTTATCGAAAAGAAAAAGGAAGACTTAACTCTTACCGATGATGGGGAAATGTGCGAAGAAATCGTCAAGGAAAGAGAAGAAATCTCCATGCAGATTAAAGCCCTTAAGCAAATTAAGGAAATGGCTTCTATCTATGGATTTGATATCTCTAAGCCTGCAAAAGATGCCAAGGAAGCTTTCCAATGGTTATATTTTGGCTATCTAGCTGCTATTAAAACCCAAAACGGTGCTGCCATGTCGGTTGGTAGAATCTCTACTTTCCTAGATATCTATATTGAAAGAGATTTCCAAAAAGGAATATTGACCGAAAAAGAAGCCCAGGAATTAGTAGACCAAATCGTCTTGAAGTTCCGTATGGTCAAATTTGCCCGCATCCCTTCTTATAATGCTTTATTCTCTGGTGATCCAATCTGGGCAACCTTAGAAGTTGCCGGTATGTGTAGCGATGGGAGAAGCATGGTTACCAAAAATGACTTCCGCTTCTTACATACATTAGAAAATATGGGACCAAGCCCAGAGCCAAACCTCACTGTCTTATATTCTTCTAAATTACCTGTTGGATTTAAGAAATATGCATCCCATATCTCTATATTAACTAGCTCCATCCAATATGAAAATGATGATGTCATGCGTCCAGTTTGGAAAGATGACTATTCTATTTGCTGCTGCGTCTCCGCTACTGAAACTGGCAAGGAATACCAATTCTTCGGTGCCAGGGCCAATTTAGCAAAATGCTTGCTATATGCGATTAATGGTGGCGTTGATGAAAAGACATTTGAACAAGTCGGTCCAAAATATCGTCCTTGCGTTGGGGAATATCTTGATTATGAAGATGTCCTTGAGAAATATAAAGATATGATGAAATGGCTTGCCAAAGTCTATGTCGAAGCCTTGAATATCATCCATTATATGCATGATAAATATTATTATGAAGCTGCCGAAATGGCTTTAATCGATTCCCATCCAATGAGGAGCTTTGCCACTGGTATTGCCGGATTTAGCCATGTCGTCGATTCTTTAAGCGCCATAAAATATGCTAAAGTCAAGCCAATAAGGAATGAAAAGGGTATTGCCGTTGATTTTGAAATCGAAGGCGACTTCCCACGCTACGGTAACGATGATGATAGAGCCGATTTAATTGCTGTCCATTTATTAAAGACTTTCATGGATTATATCGCTTCTAGAAAGACCTACCGTAACTCCAAGCCAACTACTTCCATCCTTACAATCACTTCTAATGTTGTATACGGCAAGGCTACTGGAACTCTTCCAGATGGAAGAAAAGCCGGCGAACCTCTTTCCCCAGGTGCTAACCCAAGCTATGGAGCAGAAAAGAATGGATTACTTGCTTCCTTGAATTCTTTATGCAAGCTTCCATATGAATATGCTCTTGATGGCATCTCCAATACCCAAACAATCAATACCGATTGCCTTGGACATAGCGATTCCGAACGTATCTCTAACCTAGTAAATGTCCTTGATGGATATTTTGATGGAGGTGCCCACCACCTTAACGTCAATGTATTCGGCAAGGAAAAACTAATCGACTGCATGAACCATCCAGAAAAGCCAGAATATG
>URTN01000175.1 GCA_900550795.1 uncultured Mollicutes bacterium | reverse complement strand
AGGTGATCAATTAATAACTGATATACTTTGTGCGAATAAGGCCGGGATTAAATCAATATTGACCGAGCCTCTTCATAAAAAAGAACCGATATGGACTAAAATAAATCGAATGTTTGATAAGCCAATTAGAAAGAAACTAAAGAATAAAGGCTTATTGAAACCAATATCTAAATAAGAAAGGGAATAATCATGTTAACAGGAAAACAAAAGCAACAATTAAAGGCATTAGGCAATTCAATTGACCATCGTTATCTATTTGGCAAAGGTGATGTCGATCAAGCTTTCTTAAAGCAAATAGACGATGCCTTGGAAGCTCATGAATTAATAAAGGTTGGATTGCTTCAAAACTCTTTAATCGAAACAAAGGAAATCGGTAATATTTTATCGAAAGAACTTAATTGCGAAATCGTCCAATTAATTGGTCGCGTTATATTAATTTATAGGAAAAGCAAAAAGAACCCACGTATTACGCTTCAATAAATATGGATTCATTAATTCTATACGGAGGATCGTTCGATCCGATACATAATGGTCACTTACGCATAGCACGTGCCGCCTCGCTTTATTTCAATTCTGATGTTGTTTTTATTCCAGCTCCATCCCCAAGATGGAAATCGCCAAGCGCATCAAGCAAAGATAGGCTCAACATGCTTCGATTAGCTCTAGCTAGCGATGGATCGCCCTCATTTGATATTTCTTTATTTGAAATGAATTCAGAAGCCGAGGTCAATTATACAATCGACACGGTAACTCATTTTGCATCTAAATTTCCAAAAAGGAAACTATATCTATTAATCGGAGCCGATGAGGCAAATAGATTCGACAAATGGAAAGATGCATCCAAGATTGCATCCATGTGCCAAATCATATTTGTATCGCGCCCAGGATTCATATTTAATGATGATGTATTGTCTAGATTTAATATGAGAAGATTACCGTTTGATGAATCTGGAGAAGTATCTTCATCAAAGATTAAATCGCTTCAAAGCCTTGATATACCTTATTCAGTAAGGAATTATATCGAAAGGCATCGATTATATTATTTTAAGACACTAGATGAAATGGAATCCGAACATAGATTGCTTCATTCAATCTCCGTGGCTAATCTAGCCTGTTCGATTGCCCTAAAAAATAAATTACCGAATCACGAGAAATATTATATAGCTGGTTTGTTACATGATATCGGTAAGGATATACCGATTAATCAGTCTAGACTTATAATGGAAAAGAATTACAAGAAATACCTTAATTATCCTGAATGGACTTATCATCAATTCATCGCAGAATATTTAATCAAAGAACATTTCGGGATACAGGACGAAGAAATAATCGAGGCGATTAAATGCCATGCGACTGGAAAAAAAGACATGAATAGTTTCGATAAGATAATTTACGCTTCTGATAAGATCGAACCCTCTAGGGGCTATGATTCAACTAAACTCATCGATGCATGTATGAAATCATATGAGAAAGGGTTCTTGAAGGTATTAAAGGAAAATAAGATCTATTTAGAAAGCAAAGGATATCAAACCGATAACAAATTGACAAAAGAATGCTATAAAGAATATTTAGGAGAATGAAAATGAAAGAATTAGAAATCGCATTAAAGACATTAGATGACCACAAGGCTACTGAAATTGAGTCTATAGATGTAAGGAATCATAATCCTTTTGCATCTTATATCGTTTTGGCTACTTGCTCTAATATCAGGGCTCTAGGCGCTTTAGCAGAAATCTTAGAAGAAGAGTTCGAAAAGAATAATATCGATATTAGAGTCAAAGAAGGTCAACCAGACTCTGGCTGGATGATTGTTGAAGCAGGGGAAGTAATCGTACATTTGCTTTTAGATGTCAATAGAAAAGAATTGAAACTAGAAGATCTACTTAATAGGCTCAATGAAAAGTCTAGTAAATAATAGCGGTTGTAAGATAGTTTATTGCTTTGCTTCATAACTATATTAAACACCAAAAATTATAAAAAGAAACCTCTTGAAATTTTAAAAAGAGGTTTTGTAAATGTTCCAGAAAAATATATTTATGTTGAACAGAATCTATCGAAGAAAATAAGTGTTTTGGAGAATGCTGGAAGTACGAAGGCTGCGGCACTTATGCAGATGATAATAGAAGAAATACAGCTGAGACAAGCAAATTATAGATATACTGTTTCAACGCTTGCGTTTAATCTTGTGCTGTTTTTTGATCGTTTAGATAATGAAAACATAAAGTTTCAGAATAATTCCCGGGAAACTTCAGATTATACACGTAAAATTATAAGTTATATAGAATTACATTATATGGAGGACATCGGGGGAAAGGATTTTGCAAGGGCATGTAATCTGAGTGAGACACATATGCGGAGGATCTTTATAGAGTCTGCTAATATTACACCATCAGAATATCTAAATCTGGTTCGGATTAAGAAGGCCTGTGAAATGCTCGCAAAAGAAAAATGTTCCATAGAGAAAGTGTCTAATTCTGTAGGATACCCGGTGATATCTACATTTATGCGTAATTTTAAGAAAATAACGGGAATTTCACCAAATGCATGGCGGAGAAAAGCGTTGGAGAATCCGGAAAATGTGGCAGCTTACCAAGTATCAGTGTTTAAGGGGTGGTAAAATATATAGGGTGCCACCAGGAACAGTAAAAAAACAGTTGCCAAAAGGACAAACAGTCACAATCCCTGTATTTTCAGCTAGGTTTTACCATGTATGAGGAAGAAGAAAACCGCTGGCGGTGTTCCTTCCGATCTGATGGAAAATGGATTAATGTAAATGAACTTCTGCAGGTATTTGGCGGAGGTGGACATGCTGCGGCAGCAGGCGTGCGTAAGCGTACAAATGACGTAGATA
>URTN01000174.1 GCA_900550795.1 uncultured Mollicutes bacterium | reverse complement strand
TTTTTAAATGATTTAGATAAAGCAAACGCATCATAGAAATGGCAAATATAGGCAATTTCGTCTATTCCCTTATTCGTGTTTGTTAAATACATTTTCGATAGCTTCAATCTAGTCTTTAATTGATATGAATATGGGGTTTCGCCTATATATTTCTTAAATGTATTTATTAGACATCCAGACGATACATTCGAGTAAGCGGTCAATTCTTCTATACTTATCGGCTCAGGAGTCTTTTTGTCTATATATTCAAGGGCTTTTTCCATAAAGTCAGGATATTTCTTAGATAAAGACATCTCGTTTTCTTTTATATTAGAAATTAAATCCAGCAGGAGCTTAAAACAAATAAAAGAAGAATCTTCAACAAAATGTCTTGTATCTTTTAGGTTATAAATTGATTTAAGAATTTTTAAGGAGTCCCTGCAATGATATACAGGTTCGGTCAAATTGAATGATTTAAGGATATTATCGAAAATCTCGCTTCTGAAATTAATCCATATCTTTTCATATGGATTATTTTGGTCGGATCCATACCTTTGGACCGAATTTGGCGACATTATATAGACATCCCCCTCCTTTAGCTTGTAATTTTTTCCATTATATTTTAGGTATCCTTCACCCGATACAATATATTCGATTGTATAGATATTCCAATAATTCCTATAGACGTGGTAGTTGGCATCAGGCTTGGTAATTCCTACAGATTCCACGTGAATTGGATATTCAGGATTATCTAGGTTAGCCTCATCCCTATATGGGAAATAGGTTAGAAGTTCTTTCTCGTTCCCATAGATTTTATAATTGTGCTCTTTCATATCTTATGCAATATTTTACATGTATCTTAAACTTTTATACATACATATTTGAATATTCTTGAAATATAATCATGTCGAGAAAGCAGATAAGCCCATGAAGAACAAGTTTACTTTTGTCGGTTTGTGTCTATTTATTAGTTTTAATTTGGCTTCTTGCAATAATGAAGCTACATCTACATCTATTGTCAATAAATACAAAGCATCTTTTGAATCTAATGGAGGAAGTATAGTCGCATCATTTTATGCTGATGTAATCGAATCTTCTCCATTAACAACTAGGGATAATTATGATTTCAAAGGTTGGTTTATTGATAAGGAATTATCTAACAAGGCAACTTTTCCATATGCAATGATAGAAGATACAACTTTCTATGCGAAGTGGTCTATTAAAGAAGCTAATCCAATTGGAATTAATGTAGTATCTGCTAAAGTTGATAAAGATGAAGCTAAGGCATATGTAACTGGGGAATATAAAGATAATCTTCTTAGCGTCACTATTAATGTCAAAGATGATAAGGTATTTAATTCACTTCCTTCGTCGCCTAGTGGCGAACTAAATGGATATAATGATAATTTTGAAATATATGTCAGCCCTTTATCTAATAAAAATTCCGGATTTGACGTGACCAAAACATATCGTATATTGAGTGTTCCTGTAGTTGGATTCAATGTATTCAAAATCAATAACGACAAGACTTTTGAATCTGGCTTAGTTAGCGATACGGGCATATCTAAGACAAATGAAAAGATCTATACATTCGATTTAGATGGATTCAATGGATATGGCGCTAGCATCAATATCCCTTATTCTTTGCTAGGCTTAAAGAACAAAGAAGAAGCAATGGAGAATATGGGTGTCTATTTTGCCTTAAGAAATAGCAATGGGATGAAAAACAAAGAGACCAAGTACGAAGAATCCAATTATCTTGGTAGCTGCAAAGAAGGCGCCTGGACTTATTTGAACTTTGATGAAACGGGCAATCTAGTTAGGAAAAAAGTCGATTCGGTTATATTTGGCGATTCTTATGTAGATAGCGATTTTTATAGGAACTTCAATATCGAATTTAATGGGACTTCTTTATATGGCACTTCCAAATCTAACTCCAAAGTTGAAGAATGGATCAATGAAGATAACAAGATGTATGAAAGGATAACTAAGGCTAACCCTAATAAAGTATTTATCCATTTAGGCACAAATGATATCCAAGCTGATTTAGGTGCTGAAGCCACTGTTAAAAACCTAAATACCTTATTTAATAAGATATATGAAAGCAATAACAAGGTTAGGATCTATTGGATGTCATCTCCATATAATTTTAGCTTCCCTAATAGATATAACGAACTCATAGGTGAAGTCAAAGAAGGAGTAGAAGCGTTGTCCTTGCCATATCTAATAGTAAAAGACGGCAATGATTTTACTGATAATGAACGTTCTTCGTTTTTAGCTGACGGGTTTCATTTCAACTTATTTACATATGCAAAAGTTAGCAATTGGATAAAGAAGCAATTAGATGAATCATTAGTTTTGGAAAACCACTTATTTGGGACATCCAAGGACAATATGGATTGCAGTCCCCAAATAGATTTAACTAATGATGAGCAGATATCTAGCAAGGGAAACCTAGATACATTTGCCTTTGTTAAAGATTCTGGTAATGATTCCTCATTTACCTTTAATACAAAGATGAAGATTGCTGAAGTAAATAATAATGATCCCTATAGCAAATTCGGAATCATATTGAAGCATCCTAAGTCTATAGATAAAGACGATTCTTGCCTTTATTTTATCTATATTGATAATTCTATCGTTGATAAAGGCAAAGTTGGGGTCGCTACTTATCATTGCTATGGCGATATATCTGGTGCTTCTTGGCAATTCAATTACCCAAAGAAAGAAATAAGTGGTCCACTTGATTCCAAATATGAATACAATTCGGATTTTATAGATTTACGTCTAGTTAAATCCAATTCATCCATTAGCTTTTATGCAGGGGATATGATTAACCCGATATTATCTTTTGAAGGATTTGAAGGTAAAGCTAGTGT
>URTN01000173.1 GCA_900550795.1 uncultured Mollicutes bacterium | reverse complement strand
GGCCCAGATGAATTAATGGAAGCAGTTTCTAAAGCTAAAGAAAGAAAAGGAACTTCATTCCTTCCATTTAAGGATACTTTAGAAAAAGCCAAGAAGATTTATGAAGATAATCATATCGATTCTCCATTATTCCATGCGGTTAAGGCTCTTGAAAAAGATGAATTAGAAGAAAAAGAAAACAAAGTCGCCTATAACGAAGTAAAAGATTTAGTTAAAGATGACAAGGTTGATTATGAATCTTCTATTGCTGATGAAAGATATAAATTCCTCTCACCTTTAGTAAATAAAGTCATTGAAGGTAAAAAGACTAGAAACGAAAGCGAAAAGCTTACTTTATCAGATAAAATTGATAAGGTAATGACTAACAAATGGGCTGCCTTGCCTATTATGATTGTCATCTTATTTGCTATATTCCATATCGTATTTGCTGGAGACTTATTCTACATGCATGCGATGGGATTAGATCTAGGGGAAGGATATCTAGGTTATATCAAATTCAATATCGGAGGAGAAGAAGTCCGCCCATTTGCCGGATTATTCTATGATGATGCCGGAATTGTCTCTATTGGAGAATTCCTCCACAGATTAGCTGGCGATCAGGAAACTGGTATATTAGGTTGTATTGCCCTTGGCATTAAGCAAGGATTAATTAGTGCTGGTGCTTCGGATTGGGTAATCGGCTTAATATATGATGGTGTCCTAGGTGGGGTATGTGCTGTCTTAGGATTTGTACCTCAAATCATGCTTCTATTTGCTTTCTTCTCCTTGCTAGAAGATAGCGGATATATGGCTAGAATCGCCTTCGTATTAGATAGATTATTACGTAGATTTGGTGTTTCTGGACGTGCGTTCTTGCCTATGATTATGGGATTTGGATGCGGTGTTCCAGCCATGATGAATACTAGGACCCTTTCTTCTGATCAAGAAAGAACCAAGACAATCCGCGTCATTCCATTCTTCACTTGCGGTGCCAAAGCAGAATTCTTGGTAATCATTGCTGCTGCTATTGCCGCAGCTGGTGGTCTTGATGCTGGCTTATTCACCTTCATGCTATATCTACTTGGCGTTGTTATTGCTCTTGTTTCTGTCATTGTCATGACTAAGACTAGTCAAAGAGAAAAAGTACCTCCATTTATCATGGAATTACCTGCTTATCACCTTCCAAGCCCGAAAGCCTTGGCCTTACATGTTTATGACAAGGGAAAACACTTTGTCATCAAGGCATTCACCATCATCTTCTTGTCTACTGTTATCATCTGGGTCTTATCTAATTTCTCCTGGAAATGGGAAATGGTTGAACCAAATCAATCAATTCTCCATGATCTTGGTGTCTTCATTGCTCCTATATTTACTCCTCTTGGATTTGGAAGTGCCCAAACTGGCGGATATTCATGGATATTCTCCGTTGCTTCTATTCAAGGTATAGTCGCTAAGGAAAACGTTACTTCTACAGTCGAAAGCCTTGCTTCCGGCTTAGGATTAAGCTCATTTGAAGATATTGCTGCTGCTAGTGGAATAACCAAGGGTGGCTTAGTTGGATTTGCCTTGTTTAACATGCTTACCATTCCTTGCTTTGCTTCTGTTGCAACTGCTAAAGGCGAGCTAAAAGATCATAAGACATTCGTATTCACTGTCTTATTCTGGCTAGGCTTATCCTATATCATGGGTATAGTCGGCTATATTACTATTGATTATGTTTGGACTTTAGGAATTACATTACCATTATTAGTTCTTGGTGGAGTTGGGCTATATTTCTATGACCGTTACAAAACCAAGAAAGAGGCAATGGCTGCATGAACCTATTAGTATTAGAAAATATAAATGTAATCGATATAGTAATATTAGTAGTTGTTGCTATTGTTATAATCCTTGCCGCTACTTATGTAATAATCAAAAAGAAAAGCGGTGGATGTAATTGTGGTTGTTCTTCTAATAAGGGCAAGTCCCTATTAGCGGATTATAAAGCCACTAAAAAAAGAGAAGAGAAGAAGCATTGCTCCTGTTGCTGTAATGATGATAATTCCAAGAAGGAAGGCGAATAACCTTCCTTCTTTTATCCTTATATTATTTATATAAGCGAATTTAGGTCAAATCATGCATCAATTTGTGAATTTGGTTATTGTTAAGTGTCTTTCCTTGCCTTATAATAGCAAAGCCGTTTTTGAAACGGTATAAGGTCTATAACGGTTTGGGACTTTAGCTCAGCTGGGAGAGCGCGTGCTTTGCAAGCATGAGGTCGACGGTTCGATCCCGTTAAGTTCCACCATATGGCTGCGTAGCCCAGTTGGTTAGAGCAATCGGCTCATACCCGGTGTGTCGAGGGTTCGAGTCCCCCCGTTTCCACCAAATTAGTCCGATGGTTTTGATGCGAAACCATCGGACTTATTGATTATAGTAAACTTTATAATGATGTGCTATAATTCATTCTATGTACTTGAATTTGACGGAGAGATAATACTGCTGGGCCTTTGCGACGAAGAACGTCATTCCATAGGCGCTTTGGACTATGTGAGAATGGTTCGGGAAAGCGGCGAGCGTCCGGCGGATTTCGGAATTTTCGCCGAGCCGCATTTTGATAACGTGGTGGTGGGCGCCACCGGAAAAGTTTATCTTAATATTGAAGTGACGGGAGCGACGGGCCACGCCGCGACGCCTGAAAAAGGAATAAACGCTATTTCATGTATGTCCGCTTTTCTTGCTGAAGTTGACAGGCGGTACGGACGGCTTTACGAACAGGGGAAAGCCGCTTCTCACTCCGCGCTGGGCATAGAGAGCGTAAGCGAAGGATACAGCTTGAAAATTCCCGATTGGTGCCGCTGCATGATGAACAAACAGCTCGATACCGCGGAAACGCCGGAAGGCTTTATAGCTGACCTTAAACGCAT
>URTN01000172.1 GCA_900550795.1 uncultured Mollicutes bacterium | reverse complement strand
TTGCCTGGGTCTGCGATATAGAACTTCTTGCCCTTCTTCACCTTATATAATACAACAAAATGATTCTGATTCCAATGAAGGATGCAAGGCAAAGGGGCTTCACCAAACATAGTCGTGGTTGCCCTTGCACTTACCGTGTGCAATCCGAGCGTATTAGCCGCTTCATTGATGCCTAGCATGGACACCCCTTCCGTTGTGGCAAAGCAAAGTTTCGACAGAGAATCTAAAGAATATTCTCTAGATGTAAAGAAGCTAAAGCAATTTGAATAATATCCACCTAGAGGAATCCCATATAGCTTTATTTTAGATATGACATCTAGGCATTTGTTATATTTAGCCTCATCCATTGATTTAGAATAAGATACATCTACATTCCCAATGGTTTTATATTTCTCATAAGCAAGGTAATTTAATATAGCCTCATATGGGGATACAAAATATCCTTTCTTATCGTGAAGCCTAGATAATAAATCATTTAATTCGTTTCTAATTGAAAGTAAGTTAGAAGCGATTTCTTCTTTATTTTCATTAGATAAAGTCTTGCCAACCTGCAAAGAAGAGGCTAGTTGGTTCAATACTTCTTTTTTATTAGCTTTGGCGGAATGTATCTGTAAGCAGAATTGACCTAGATTTAATTCATCTAGCCTTTTCTTAACTACTTGCAAGGCCACTTCTTTTTCAGCGACGAAAAGGACTTTCTTATGTTTATATAAAGCATTGATTATTATATTCGCGATAGTTTGGCTTTTCCCTGTTCCTGGAGGCCCATCAAGAACAAAAGATTCTCCTAAATCAGAACACTTAATCGCATATAATTGACTTGAATCATAAGGAAGAGGCAAAGCTAGCTCGCCTGGTTTAATTTGTTCATCTAGTTTAGATATATCTAATTCCTTGGTCTTATTCTCCCAACACTTCTCCCCCTTAACAAAAGAAGAGACTACATCATTTTTAATAAAGATATCCTTATATTTCTTGATGTCATTCCACATGACAAAATGGGAGAAAGAGAATAAAGACAAGGAAGCAACTTCTTCTTCAATAGTCCAACTCTTATAGGAAGATATCTTTCTCCTAAAGGTATTGAATACTTTCCTTAAATCGATATTAGGATTATCAAAATAATTATCGAATTCGCTAAAATCCATATCGAAGTTCTGCTTAAAATATTCAAGCAAGGTCGTGTTGAATTGGATTCCATCTAAATCTAATTCGATTTGATAATATGGTCCTACCCTTCTTTTTGGCATCGAAGCAGGAATTAATAACAAAGGAGAGCAAATCCCATATTTACCATTTTTAGAGCTAGATTCATTATCAAACCAATTAAGGACACCTAATGTTAAATAAAGTGGGTTACATCCAGATTCTTCGATCTGGGTCGAGGCTTTTCTAGATAACCCTTTTAAGGCGTCTTCGGTTTTATTGTTCTTAGAGAATATGTTTATAAAGCCTTTGGATAAACTTTCCTTAAATGAAGATATAAACGCGTTATCAAAGACATAATAAAGGAAGCGTTTGGAATTAGTCTCACTAGAATCATTTGGCAATAAGTTCCACTTCTCTTTCTTTGTAATCATAGAGAAGAATTCATAAGCATCAGAAATACCTAACTGGACATTAGATGAATTGATTTTGAAATTGATTAGGTTATTAGATAAATTTAAATCTAGTAACCCTTCTTCCCAGACATCGAATTTGGATTTAGAGGAGGGGCTAGATTCGATATATCCTGCTTTCTTATTGATTTTATTCAAGGAATAATCAATATCGACATTGACCCCATAATCAATACTGGTCTTGCCATTAATGGTAACTGGAGTTGGCAAAGGCAATATGCCATCTAATCTAGAGGCTGCTACATCTATAAAGAAACGGAACGGGACAGTAGATAAATATCTTTTCGCATTATTTTGGCTAGAAACAAAATTGACTAAAGTCGAACTAGATGCATCGACTGGATTAAAAAGGACTATCCTTTTATTCGTCTCGCTAGAATCATTAGACAATAAAGAAAGATTATCATTAAATCCGCTTTGATAAGTCGCTTCTTCTAAGAAACATCCAATAAAGGCATGTCCATCAACAACAATTAAAAGGGGATTTAGTCCAATAGATTCTAAGCAAGAGGCAAATA
The DNA here is from genome assembly GCA_900550795.1 of uncultured Mollicutes bacterium. GTDB lineage: Bacteria > Bacillota_I > Bacilli_A > RFN20 > CAG-826 > Alloenteromonas. The sequence continues at coordinate 782 of URTN01000172.1, read as the reverse complement.
ATAACGAAAAATCAATACACGTCCCCGCTTTTTCTAATAATAAAGTACGTGGTAAGCGAAGACGTTGGAAAGTTAATTCAAATGATGCCGGGGGATTAGAATACCTAATTCCTTCTTTTTCAATGGCAAGATAAATCGAATCGATTTGTTCCATAACCCTATCTGGATCATGGCTTTGATAACCATCAAATCCATCCGTATCATATTTTTCTTTTTGTATGATAGCGGCTTTATTTACCACTTCTTTTACCATTTCATCATTAGGAGTGACAAAAGAAGATAAAGTCTCGAATACAAAGTTCTCGCTGGCGGCTTCTTCAATAGGAAGAATCTTCATAGGCAATGATGAAAAGGCGATTAATTTATTAGAAGAAGAATATAATTCGACCTTCATATTGCCCATGACGGCTTCGTTTATTTTGTATAGATATTCAGCATCGACATTAATGGAGAAGGAATTTACTTCTGTTACTTTCTTTTTCTCTAGGCAAGTCAAGATGACTTCATCAGTTGTTATTGAAGGAAATGAGAAACTTATTTTTAGAAATGAGCCAAAAATATCTTCTTCTCCATCATTTTTAATAAGTACTTTCTTTAAAAAAGAGAAAGAATTCTGCTTATTGGAACTAGACCTAATCTTTCCAATCGTCTCGGCTTTGTAGTTGACGTAATTAATAGTCGGAGTAGCTTCGATAGTTAAGGAAATATTATTATTCAAATCCAATTGGGTAACGTTAGTTTCGGGTAGGTTATTATTTTCTTGCATAGCAAAAAATATTATA
>URTN01000171.1 GCA_900550795.1 uncultured Mollicutes bacterium | reverse complement strand
CATATTCATTTTGTCTATTTTCCCTACAGGGTAGAGGAAATTGTTATGTCCATCTTTGTTTTCTTTTTCTATTTCAGGATCAAGCTTGATTGTTAGGTTATTATTTTTCTCTAAGGCTGCTAATTTGACCCTTACTAAAGAGCCGGTCATGATAACTGGTATTTCTTTATGATTTTCAGAAAAATATTTAGCAGCAGTTAATATTTGGATAGCTTCTTGGATTTCATCAAAAAATAGCAAGGTATCTTTATTTATTTCAGTCCCAAATCTTAAGGAAAGATATTCCATTATCTTTTCTGGATTAGGATAATTCTTAATTAATTTCCTTGCCTCGACGTCATTTCTTAAATCAATCCTGATGACTTTTTTAAAATTCTCTTTTCCCCAGATATCATTTATCAAATAGGTTTTTCCTACTTGCCTAGCTCCATAGATAAGAAGGGGATTTCTAGTTGGAGAAACTTTCCATTTGTTTAAATCTTTTTCTAATTTTCTTCTTATATCCATGTCTTAATTATATTAGGAAAAAGAAAGGTAGGCTAGAAAATAATTGGAAAACGTGCAACTGTTACACGTTATTGAACTTAAAAACGTGCAACGATTACACATTATTCAAAAAAATTGCTATTTTGAAGATACTTGCTTAATCGATAAAGATATACGTTTCCTATCTAAATCAGTCCCGATTACTTTGACTTTTACTATCTCTCCTAAAGATAGTTTTTCAGAAGGGTGTTTAATAAAAGAAGAAGATATTTCAGATATATGTACTAAACCATCTTGATGGACACCTATATCAATAAAGGCCCCGAAGTCAGAAAGATTCCTAACTGTACCAAATAATTCCATCCCCATCTTTAAATCCTTGATGTCTTTGACTGAACTATCTAATTTAGCAGTTACTACTTTTTCTCTAGGATCCCTGCCTGGCTTTTTAAGTTCTTCGATGATGTCTTTTAAAGTATAGATTCCTAGATTAAGTTTCTTACCTAGTTCATCTAGATTATCTAGATTATCTAATTTGTCATTAGATTCTTCTTTTCCTAAAGAATCTAGACTTATATTTAGTAATTTAAGCAAAGCGAAAGTGGAATTATAGTCTTTAGGATGTACGCTAGTTTTTTCTAATGGATTAGAATTCTCTATACGTAAGAATCCAATCGCATCCATATATGTCTTTTCTCCAATTCCTTTGACTTTAAGCAATTCTTTTCTTTTCTTAAATGGCCCATTGATATTTCTATATTCAACAATATTGCTAGCCATCTTCTCATTTAATCCCGATACATATTTAAGCAAAGAAATAGAAGAAGTATTTAGATATACCCCGACTTCATTAACTGTATCAATTGTGGTGGCGCCTAATGTCTGCTTAAGTCTTTTCTGGTCTAAATCATGTTGATATTGGCCGACTCCAATTGATTCAGGCGGAATCTTAACTAATTCAGAAATTGGATCTAATAGACGTCTAGCTAAAGATACTGCACTGCGTTCATCTATATCCATATTGGGGAATTCTTTAATTGCTAAAGGGGAAGCGCTATAAATTGAGGCACCAGATTCATTTACAATTGATATCTCTATCTTTTCTTTTAGGTTGTTATTCTCGATAAATTTGTTTAGGAATGCTTCCGATTCTCTTGAAGCAGTCCCATTTCCTAATGCAACAATATCAAAGCCATATTGTTTATACATTGAAAGCAATATATTCTCGGCTTCTTTTTCTTTCCCGATTGTTGGATATATTATGGTGGTCTTTATTACATTGCCTTGTTCATTGATTAATGCTAATTTGCAGCCATTCCTAAACCCAGGATCAAATCCAAGTATTTGCTTATTCTTTAATGGTGGTTCTAGTAATAATTGCTTTAGGTTTTTAGAAAACAAAACTAAAGAAGAATCTTCAGCCTTTGTAGTTAAATCCGTGATTATTTCGTTTTCTACTGATGGCCTGATTAATCTTTTATAAGAATCTGTAATCGTTTCTTTTAATAATTCAAAATAAGGCGAATTACGTTTAATCACATTCCTAGATATTTCGTTAATGATTGTGATTTCATCATAATCGAATGAATAAGATAATTTCTTTTCTTTCTTGCCTCTAAGCAATGCCAGAGTTTGATAAGGTCTAACTTTATATATAGGAGAAGCAAAAGAAGCATAATTTAGATATTTGTTATCGCTGTCTTCTTTAGTTTGCTTGCTAGTAAGTTTAGCGGTCCTATTGATATAACTTTTAGCAAATAAATAGAAAGAGGGGTTATCGGATATATCCTCGGCGATTATATCCTTTGCCATATTAATGATCGTATTTACATCATCTAATCCTTTTTCTTTATTGATAAAAGTAGAGGCATATTTATATAAATCTCCTATAGAAGAAGATTGCTTTAAGATAAATTCGCTTAAGGGGGTTAATCCTTTATCTCTAGCAATTGAGCCCCTGGTAGAACGTTTAGGTTTATATGGGCGATAAATAGTTTCAAGCAAAGACAAAGATTCACATTGAATTATTTTTGATCTTAATTCATCGGTCAACTTCCCTTGTTCTTCAATTGAAGTAAGGATAGTTTTCTTTCTTTCTTCTAATTTCTCGAATTTTTCTTTCTCTTCTTCTAGCTGTCTAAGGGTAACATCGCTTAAATTGGATGTTTCTTCTTTTCTATATCTAGCGATGAAAGGGATAGAACATCCTTCATCTAATAATTTTAAGACGGCGGTTACTTGTCTATATTCAATTTGTAGTTTGCTCGCTAAGTAAGTATTAATTTCCATAAGGGGTATTTTACTAGAAAAGAATAATAGATGATGAATGTATTTTATTTATGGGCATTAAATTAGTGTGGTTTTATTAGAATAATCATTTTGATTGACTAAAAATGTAAAATTATGTTCTTTTTAAAAATGAATAATTTCTATAAAAATCCAA
>URTN01000170.1 GCA_900550795.1 uncultured Mollicutes bacterium | reverse complement strand
ATTCTAATATCCTTGATTTATATCATGTCCGTTATTACCAATTACGCGGTTCTTTTGATATGTCTAAGCTTCCGTTCTTCCAAAAGATGATGATGAAGTACACGATGAATGTTATGCAAAGTAAGCAAGGTGTGTCTAATGCCATGGTTAAAGAAATGATGGAACGTCCTTTTGAATATTATGACCAAGAAGGCGTGAATAAGATTATTAACGTAGCTTCTAAATTGCAAAATATTGTTGAGGTAGATGAGGTTAAGTAATGAAACTTATCGTAGGGTTAGGCAATATAGGCAAACAATATGAAAATACCCGTCATAATATGGGGTTTGCTGTTATTGATAAATTTGCCGAAATGGTCAAAGTTGATATTGATAGAATTAAATTCAATGGGCTTTATACGATTGTAAAAAATCCTGCCTTTGAAGAGGATTTTATTTTGGCTAAGCCTTCTACATATATGAACCTTTCTGGGCAATTTGTCTCACCCATGATGTCATATTTCAAGGTTTCTCTCGATGAACTTCTTGTTATTTATGATGATATGGCAATAGAAGAAGGGAAGATTAGATTAAGACCTTTTGGGTCTAGTGGTTCCCATAATGGGATGAAAAGCATTATCTCTTCTATTGGCAGTGATAAATTTAAGCGTATCAGGGTTGGAATAGGGGAACCTCCTCACGGAGGAGCCGATTATGTCCTTTCTAAAATCGATAACGATAGCAGGGAAAAGTTAGACATCGCGACTACTAACGCCTCTAAGGCGATTAGGGATTATCTTCTCCATGATTTTAATTACGCGATGAATCATTATAACAAATGAAGAATAACGACCTTTTTTCTTTAATTGATACATTGCCTTATGTAAGTGCTCTAGATGAAGCAAAAGGCAATTTAATTAGTGATGATTCGTTAGGGCCAGCCCTAGCAATTTTATCTTTGTTTAACAAGAAAAAAGACAATTATTGTATAGTTTCTCCTAACCAATATTCTTGCCAAAGATTATATGAATTTTTGTTAAATTTTTTGCCAGAAGAAAATGTTGTTTTCTTTCCATCCGATGAACTTTTGCGGGCGGAAGCATTATCTTCTTCATTAGAATTGCAATCTCAAAGAATATATGCAATGTATCGCCTATTGGATGATAAAAAGAAGATTTTGGTTACTCATCCTAGCGCTATTCTCCGCTTCCTTCCTTCAAGAAAACAATTTGAAGAAAGAGTTATAAAATTAAAAGTTGGAGACACTTTAGATTTAAAAGAATTCAAAGCCAAATTATTAGAAAACGGTTATAAGGTTAATGATAAAATCGAACACTCCCTTCAATTTGCCTATAGGGGCGATATTGTTGATGTTTATTCTGTATCTTATCTAGATCCAATACGTATCGAATTCTTTGATGACGAAATTGAATCAATACGCTTATTCGATATAGCAACGCAGGAATCTAAAAGTACTTTAAAAGAAGTTTCTATCGCACCTGCGACCGATTTCTTTTTGCCTTCATCGATGTTTGAAGAATTTAAGAAAGCTGCTTTGGATAGACTTTCGAAAGATGAAGAAGAACTTCCTCTAGAACGTTTTAATGATTTAAAAAGAAATCTAGAATCGGTTCTAGAAGATTATCAAAATAACAATTACAAAATATCTTTATATAAATATTATGGGTTAGCAAATAAAGACGCTTCTTCCATTGTAAGCTATTTTGATCCTAGATTTATCTTCTTTCCAAATTATCCTCAATTCTGTGAATCTTTTTCCTTGCTTCAAACTGAGGCAAATCAATATTTTGGGGAATTGTTTTATCAAGGGCAATGTCTTTCTCATCTAGAACAATATCTAAATTTGGGCAAGGCCTTAAAAGGCACTAAATCGATACACGGGTCCATCTTTTCTACTTCAATTAACGATGTTAGCTTCCCTGTTCATTCAATTTCATTAACAGGTAAATCGATTGCATCTATCTTGCCTACAATCCAGTCTTATCTAACTAGTGGCAATAAAGTCATTATCTGTCTAAAAGAAGAGCAACAGAGAAAAACAATCAAAAGCCTTTTGGAAGATGCCAAATTAGAAATAGAAGAAGTAAATGGATTAGAAATTCCCTCCTCTAATCTTGCTTTCTCTTCTTTAAATCTTTCGGAAGGGTTTGAGATTCCGTCTTTAAAGATTGCCTATATTTCTTCAAATGAATTATTTGGTGCGAGGCGAGTTGCCTCTAGATTTAATTCACGTTTTAAACAAGCGACTATATTAAGAAGTTATGAAGAGTTAAAACCTGGCGATTATGTAGTTCATGAATATAATGGAATCGGTCAGTTCCTTGATATAAAAACAATTGAAATAGAAGGGAAACACAGGGATTTCCTCCATATTGCATATGCCGGGAATGAATTTCTTTATGTTCCTCTAGAGCAATTTAGATTAGTTAGGAAATATGCAGGACGAGAGGGGGCCAGGCCTCAATTAAGTAGACTTTCTACTAAGGAATGGGAAAAAAGAAAAGCCAAGATTAATAAACGTATCAACGAACTTGCTGATAGGCTTATTTCTCTTTATGGGAACAGGGTTAGGAACAAGGGCTTTGCTTTCCCTGCAGATGATGAATTACAAAAACAATTCGAGAATGAATTTCCATATCAATTGACTTCCGATCAACAAGCTGCAGTTGATGCGATTAAAAAGGATATGGAGTCCAATGAAATTATGGATAGGCTTGTCTGCGGGGATGTTGGCTTTGGCAAAACCGAAGTTGCCTTTAGAGCAGCTTTTAAGGCTATATCAAATGGAAAACAAGTCGCTTTATTATGTCCAACTACATTGCTTGCTAGGCAACATTACGAAGTAGCAATGCAGCGTTTTGCTACATTTGGAGTTAGGTTAGCCTTGTTTTCTAGATTAATTCCTGATTCAGTTCAAAATCAAAATCTAAAGGC
>URTN01000169.1 GCA_900550795.1 uncultured Mollicutes bacterium | reverse complement strand
TGTTTCAATAATGTTAGTTTTGATTCTTCTACATCATCTATAAAAATCGAAAAAAACGGAAGTATATTCAACATTGATGGCTTTATTGGAATTAGCCAAATAAAGATTTCCTATAAAAGCAACGCCAATACAAAAATCGAACTTACTAGAACGGAAAATAACGAAGAAAAAACTGAAGCTCAAGTCCTTTCTTCAAGCCTAGATTCCTTTAGCGATATCACTCTTGCGGTAGCGTCTAACCCAAACAAATTGAAGTTAATTGCAAATGATGTTTTATATATCAAAACACTAGAAATCGAATACACGGGTCAACTAGATTTATCTAATCACGCTTCAAAAGTAACATTAAATAGATTAAAGGAAACTTATCAAGTTGGTGATGCTTTTGATGTTACAAATGGAATAAGTGCAACTGCTTCTTTATCGTTTTCTTCTCCAATGCTAGTTCATGATGAAACTGGTATTAATGGATATAGATTAATTGCTAAAGATGAATCTAATAAAGAAATTGATTTATCTATCCCTTTTGAAAAAGAAGGGACCATTACAATAGAAGCAAAATATAGAAGTCTAACTTCTAATCAAATCCAAATCAAAGTCAATCCAAAGGCAATCGTGCTAGCCACTTCTATATCTTTAACTCCAGCTGAAAAAACAATCTCAGTAGGCCAAGAATTCACTTTAAGTGCCACTATTTCTCCAGAAGATACAACTGATAAAACAGTTACATATGTCTCTAAAAATAGCGAAATCGCTACAGTGACTAGTGATGGAGTTGTTAAAGGAATTAAAGAAGGGACTACTACTATTGAAGCGACTTGTAATAATATAAAAGCCACTTCTACCGTAACTGTTACTAATAGCAAAGGTTATTACATTGGCTCAACTAAACACGATGTAAGCGTCATCGATCCTTATTACGCCCCTTCTAAAGGCAACCAAAAGTTACTATTTATACCAATTAGTATTAAGAATGCTACATACACTTGGTCTCAAACATATCTAGATAATATAGAAACAAATATAACTACCATTGCTTCTTATTATGCGAACGCTTCTTTTAACAAATTATCTTTGACTGGCGGAATTGCTGGATCTATGAGCAAGATGTTTACTTCTAACTATACCGAATCGGATTTTGATGGAGATACGGGATACGATAGATTAGTTGAGGTCATGAATGAATCCGTCAATTGGGTGGCTACAAATTTCAAAGACATCAATCTTTCTGATTACGATACAAATAAAGATGGATATCTAGATTCAGTCCATTTTGTATTTAATGGATATACAAAGCAATGGGGTAACGCTTTATGGCCACATATGTCTACCTTAGACAATAATCCAGGAACATCTACCCCTACAATTAGATCTTATTCAGCTACTTCGATCGGATTTATTGATGATGCCTATACAACTATCCATGAACAAGGCCATATCTTTGGGCTAGAAGATTATTATGATTATGCTGATGGATCAACTTTCTCCTTACTAGGTGGAGCTGATATGCAAGATCACAATATGTTTGACTGGAACTCTTTCTCTAAATTTGAAATGGGTTGGGTCAATCCTTATGTAATAGATGGAACTAGTGATGAAGTTACTTTAAAGATTAATCCTGCTTCTAGTAGCGGAGATTGCATCCTAATCTCACCAAATTGGAACGGAACTGCTTTTGATGAATATATACTTCTAGAATTATTCACTAAAGTCGGCAATAACACTAAAGACTGGAATACCTGGACTACCCATTACAATGGCTTGGGTGTAGGTGGAATTAGGCTCTACCATGTCGATGCGAGATTATGGGGATATAACAACGCCAATACATTTAATAACGGTGGTTTCGTTGACGATATTGATTCAAATAAATATAACTATCTCTAATTAGCAAATCATAACACTTCAAATAACACTGATTACGCTACAGCTAAACCTAGTGTAATAGCTAATAAGGGCTACCATTTATTACATTTAATTCAAGCTTCAAACAAGAATACTTTCGAGACACTTTCAAAATCAAAATCCACTCCTACAACCCATTTGCTTTGTGTGGCAGACCTATTCTATACAGGTCATAAATTCTCAATTGGAGAATATCCAGGATATACTGATTATGGTGATAAGTTCTTCAAAAATAGGACTACTTTAAATAATGGAAGGAAGTTCCCATATGTAATTAGTTTTGATAAGGTTACTACCACTGAAGCTACTATCACTATCAAAAAGATTGCCTAATTAAGTGGAAACAAATAACGGTATAACTCAATAGGCAAAAAATAGAGTTTGACACAGGCTTATATTAATAATATAATCACACTCGCGAAAGCAGCAGGTTTTTACTCTTTTGTCTGACGTCGATAAATAAAACAAGTAAGCAAGGCTACGTTGCTGAAAGGAAACTTCGACACCCGGAAAGATGGAAAAGACTTCCTAACTTGCTAACGCAAAGAAAGGAGACATCAAATATGTCAAGATACACAGATTCAACGTGGAAAAAATCACGCCATCTCGGTTTTTCAGTTCTCGAAACCGGTGATGAACTCAAGAAGAGACAAACTGGCCCAGGACAACACGGCGCCGATAGAAAGAGGAAATCCTCTGAATACGGAATCCAACTTTTGGAAAAGCAAAAGCTTCGCACTCTATATGGAGTCAACGAAAGACAATTCCGCCGTTTATTCACCCTTGCTTTAAAGGAACCAACAGTCACTGGTTTAGCTTTCTTCAGAATTCTTGAATCCAGGCTTGATAACCTCGTTTATCGTATGGGTTTTGCCCGTACCCGTGCTGGTGCTAGACAATTAGTCAACCATGGACATATCTTAGTCAATGGCAAAAAGTGCGATATCCCATCCGCTTTATGCAATGTTGGCGACGTTATTTCCCTAAAGGAAACTAGCCCACTAAAATGTGTCAAAGAAGCCATGGACTCCAAGCCAGTCACTGTTCCATATGTAAC
>URTN01000168.1 GCA_900550795.1 uncultured Mollicutes bacterium | reverse complement strand
CATCGGTTGGGGCTCTTTGTGATTACATTAACAAAACCAGGACGGAACCAATTAAGAAAGATACCGTCTATCGTTATCTAGGCATATTAGAAAATGCAAAAATAATATCTAAATGCAATAGATTTGACATGAAATCTAAAAAGTCCATCAATGGGAAAGAAAAATACTTCCTGGGTGATTTAAGTTTTTACTTTGCGACAAATGTTGATGGAAGGATTAATTACGGCCCAGTATTAGAAAACATTGTCTATAACTATGCAAAAAGCAAAAGGTATCAAATAAGTGTTGGCCAAATCGGCAATCTAGAAGTCGATTTTATATTGCGAGACCAATTCGATAATTATTCCTACGTACAAGTTGCCATGACAATTTATAGCGAGGAAGAAAATGGAATAGACAAAACACAAGAGAGAGAATATAGACCACTCGAACAAATAGAAGATAATTATCCAAAATATGTGCTCTCTCTTGATTACTTAATGCAAAAAAGAGGCGGAATCATCCACGAAAATATCGTGGATTTCATGTCTACAAGCAAGGATTTTTAATCCTAGAAATAACTCTAAAAAATACATTTAATTAGATATATCCAGTATAATTAAATCGTCGCGAGGTAATTATGAGACTACTAATAATTCGTCATGCTGATCCAGATTATTCAATTGATTCACTTACTCCACTTGGGTTTAAACAAGCCAAGGCACTTGGAAAATATCTAAAAGGCGTCCAAATAGATGAAGCCTATGTTTCTCCTTTAGGAAGGGCACAGGATACTGCTAGGTTAGGTTTAAAATATAAAAACATCAAACCCATTACATTAAAATGGCTTAGGGAGTTTGATTCCACCATCCCTTTTCCTGATGGAAGAAAAAATACCTGGGACTGGCAAGTAAATGAATGGAGTTCTAGCGAAGAAAGCTATTCAATCGATACCTGGCTAAACCAAGAATTAATTATCAAGAGCCCAAATATAAAAGAATTATATAAAGAAAGAATAGATGGCTTAGATGAGTTATTGGCTAAACACGGCTACATTAGAGATGGTAGGAATTATAAGGTAATTAAAGAAAGTCATGAAACTATCGCCTTATTTTGCCATTTTGGGGTCGAATGTATATTTTTAGCCCACTTATTGCATATATCACCGATTCTTTTGTGGCATCATTTTGTTGCTACCCCAAGTTCAGTAACGATAATAAATACAGAAGAAAGAAAGCAAGGGTTAGCCGCGTGGAGAGTTTCTTGCTTTGGAGATTTATCACATCTACATAAATATAATGTAGATGAAGCTTTTGCTGCTAGATATTGCGAATGCTATAGCGATCCAACTAGGCATTAAGAAATCTTTTTATTGGATTTAAAACGGACATAATAGGCATTATCTTCTTTTAAAGATATCTGACCAGTATATCTTTTAGAATTGACTGTATAGGATAAATATAGCTTAGCGTTGCTAGGGATTTTGCTAGTAACCCTAAAAGAAACAACGCAGGTCAAGCTATCCCCTGGATTGATGAAAATACCATAATGCCCTTCATTATTTTTAAAAACTGCATCCTTAGACGAAGATGGAAGCAAAGGATAATCAATGCAATATATTTGCTTTTGCTTTCCTTCGTCCATATATAGCAAGGACAATTCATTAAATACCCTTTTCTTCTTGAATGAAGTCGCATCTAGATTAATCTCTAACCTAATTTCATCTTGGCTTAATAAATTCATATTACGGACCCTAAATTCGAAATCCCCACTGAATTTAAGCCTCTCCGCCACTTTGGCTAATATAAGCAAAAGAACGACACCTGCAATCGCAGCTATCGAGGCAATGATTGATGTTGATTTAGAAGCCAAGACAAATAACATAATGAAAAAGATATATTTATAAAGTATTTATTACAACCTGAAAGGGCTTTATTTACCCTTATTCGATTTCTTTTTAAGTTTGTAGTAAGTATATCCTAGGACTAATCCTTCAAATAATGGATAACAAATATGGATCAAACCAAAGAAAAGATATTTACTCACATCAAAGCCTTTTCCCTTGCATATAAATATAAAGGCAATTCCATAACAAATAGATAAAATTGGGAAGAATATAGAAGAGAAGGCAAAGAATTTGGATTTCTTGAAATCAAATGTCTTCCTATCTTCTACTATATATCCAGTCGGGACATTTGACATAAAAGTAAAGGCAATTGCCATTAAAATGGTAACAGTAAACATCCATCCAAGTTCAGGAGTAGAGAAGGCAAAATATATTGGACCAGTTGAAGCTGCTAAAGCAAAGAAGACAATAGAGAAGGCAATATTGGCAAGATCGCTTTTATCTTCCTTTGATATATTTATATTTAATTTAGAAGGCTTCTTTTCTTCTTTGGATTCAGTATTTTCTTTTGTTTCTTCTTTTGGTTTATCTTCATTAAATAAAGTCCCGGGGACAACTTCCTTAACCTCGCATATATCATCAATAAAGGCTTTAAATCCCACTTCTTCTGCCTTTTTATAATCTTCCATATAGAAAGGCTTAGTTTCATTTATTTGATTTAGGTTAGGAGTAAAGGAAATGCTTAATTGCTCCCTAATATAATCTCTAGGTAAGATAAATAAAGGATAAGAAGGGAAGAGTTTGGATATTAGATATAATAAATGAGGATATAAGTCTATATCTGCATTAGATAAATCTAATAATAAATAAAGAGGTTTCTCTTTTAAAACAGAATATATATCTAAAGAGAACCTAATTAATTTATCTTTATTAACGTCATCTAATCCTTTTTCTTTTGAATAAGTCGATACCATTGCATTGATATCATCATTTTCAAAATCGATCCCATTACTTAATAAGATATGGCTAGATGAATCAAAGCAAATAATCCCATATCTAGCATTTTCATTAAATACATCTACTTCATCTATATAAAAACATCCATCTACTTTCATTTGCCTAGCTAAAGCATGAAAGAAAAT
>URTN01000167.1 GCA_900550795.1 uncultured Mollicutes bacterium | reverse complement strand
TCATTACGTCATATAGATAAAGTATATGACAACAATGTCCAGGCCGTCTTTGATTTCAATCTCGATATCAAAAAGCATGAATTCATCGTCTTTGTCGGCCCTTCCGGATGTGGTAAATCTACTACATTAAGAATGATTGCGGGTCTAGAAGATATAACTAGAGGTGAACTTTATATCGACGGGGAATATTCTAATGACAGGACTCCAAAGGATAGAGATATAGCCATGGTATTCCAAAGCTATGCCCTTTATCCTCATATGACTGTCTATAACAATATGGCTTTCGGGCTTAAGATCCGTCATCTTCCAAAAGAAGAGATAAAAGAAAGAGTAACCGAAGCCGCTAAGATTCTTCAAATAGAAGAATATCTAGATAGAAAGCCAAAGGCCTTGTCTGGTGGACAAAGGCAGCGTGTTGCCTTGGGTAGGGCAATCGTTAGGAACGCCAAGGTATTCTTGATGGACGAACCTCTATCTAACCTTGATGCAAAGCTTCGTGTCCAAATGAGAAGTGAAATCGTTAGATTACATGAATCTCTAGGTGCGACTACAATCTATGTTACCCATGACCAAACCGAAGCCATGACAATGGCTAGCCGTATAGTTGTTATGAAAGGCGGCTATATCCAACAAATCGGAACTCCAATTGAAATTTATGACCATCCATCGAATCTATTCGTTGCAACTTTCATTGGTTCGCCTGCCATGAACGTTCTTGAAGGCGAATATGAAGATGGCAAGATTTATCTAAATGGAGGCAAAGTTGAAATTGCCTTACCTAGAGGAACAAAAACTGCCCATGATGCCTTCTATAAGGGACAAATCGAGCTTGCAAATTCTAAATTAGCCAAATTAGAAGAAGAATTATCCGCGAAAGAAAAATGGGATCAAGTTCTTGCCGATAAGGTAGAGCATGCCAAGAATGAGATTGCTTCCTACGAAGAAGCCTTGAAGGGAAGACATAAAGTTGCATATGGTATCCGCCCAGAAGATATCCACGATGTAAAAGAAGATAAGGAAGGACTTACTTCTCCAGTTGAATTGACTGTCAATGTCGCCGAACTTCTTGGACATGAATATTATATCCATACCGATTTTGGTGGAGTGGATATGGTTGCAAAGATTCCTCTTTCTACCCCAATCCGTAATGGAGACAAGATTTCCTTAGCATTCGATGCCAAAAAGGCCCATATATTCGACTTAACTTCTACTAAGAGAATATTCTAATAACCTAAAATAAATCGAGAATCTAGAAATAGGTTCTCTTTTTTTGTACCCTTTTTAACTAGTGACCTCCAACTATATAAATAGGAGGTAATATGAATAACGACAACCAAAAATATACAAAGATAATATTTATCATCATTGGGGTGGCATTTATCTTGGCAGGGGGATATGCCTATTTTGCCAAAAATGATTTCTTCTATTTAGCTTTATCTATCCTTTTTGGACTTCTTTCTATTTCAATTGGATTTGTATTTTCTCTCCAATTAGAACAAAAATTCCCCCATCAGGAGGAATCTGAATCTAATGAAGAGGGACTATAGATGAAGGAAATTCTTTATCTTTGATTTTTCTAGTGGAAGAAGAAGCAATATAGCGATGATGCTAGAAGATATTCCTTGGACTAAATCAAATAGAGAGCTTAGCCAAAATCCTTCTTTATAAAGGATGTAATAGCAAACTACATAAGTTAGGACCATAAATATCATCCCAACAAAAGGAGAGATGAAACGTAGGAATTTATGATTCTTTAATACTTTCATTAATATTCCGGTGACTAGGCACATGCTTCCTTTTGCAATGATAGTAAAAGGAACAAAATTGGCTCCTCCAAGGAATAAATCTGACATCGAGCCACCTAACATTCCTACAAGCATTCCTTCAAGAGGCCCGATAAACATCGCGACCAATAAAGAGATACAGTCCCCGAAATTAAAATACCCCATCCCCCCGGCATAACTAATCTGAAGAAAGGAGGTGCATACAAAACACAAGGCGGCAAAAACACCTACAATGGTAATCCTGCTTATAAGTGATCTTGTATCAAAATAACTATTCTTTGTCTTTGTTTCCATACTTTTTATCTCTATTCATAGGCTTTCTGAAGTTTCTATTAGAAGTGGATTTATAACCTTTCCTAGGTCCTTTTGAATAGGATTTCCTTTCTCCTTTAAAACCTTCTTTCTTGGTATAAGGTTTCTTGGAGAAAGATTTCTTCTTGAAATCAGGCTTGCCGGAGCCTTCTTCATCTTTCTTTCTATATGGCTTCTTGAACCCATCTTTCTTGAATCCATCTTTTTTAAATCCAGGTTTCTTGTATCCGTCTTTCTTGAATGGACGTTCTTTTTTATCAAAAGATTTCCTGAATGGCTTCTTTTCTTCTTTTGTAGAAGAACCTTCATCACCCCTGTTTATGCGTTTAGCAAAATTCTCGTTCTTATCGAAAGGTTTCCTCTTTACTGGACCTTCTTCATCTTGCTTACGTTTTTCAATAGATATCCTAAGTCTTTCTTGTTCGTTCTCTTTTATTGAATGCAGCAATTCAATGGCTTCAGTTTCGTTAATGACCTTGATGCCTTTCCTTCTTAAGAAAGAAGTAGTGACGCCTTCTCCATCGATTAGGTTTCCATCGAATTTACCATTATGGATCTTATGTACCCCACAGGAAGGAGAATTCTCTTTTAGGATAGCTAACTTAATACCTAAGAATGAGCAGATATTAAAGGCTTTCTCTGCACCACGATAGAAGTTAGAGGTAACATCTTCTCCTTTATTGTTCCTTACTTGTCCTTTTTTAATCTCACTAGGAAGTCTAGGAGTCTTTAGTCCTCCTTCTAGTTCAGAACAAAAAGGGACTAGTTCAAAATAAGAAGATAGTTCCATTAATTCTTCTATTAAGTTATCTTTGCCGTCATAACGGCATTTATCACCAAGCAAACATGCTGAAATCAATACTTTTTCCATAGC
>URTN01000166.1 GCA_900550795.1 uncultured Mollicutes bacterium | reverse complement strand
ATAACCCTTTTTAGGGTTAATTATCTTATGAATCAATCATTTGGATGCTTCTTTAAAAAAGTGATGTTTAAGACCTAAAAGAGGCTTAAATTTCATAATTTGTATTTTTTAGCATGTTTTAGAAGTCATAATTTACACATTTTAAAGATTTTAGGCGTTTTAAAGGAAAACAAAAACCGGAATTGTTTATCTATTAATTGGAAATGAATTTGGTAAAAGTATTGGTAACATCATATAACGTGTTCATACTTCCTAACGAAATTATAAACAAAACATTCAAATTAGATTAATTATCAAAATCATCGTAATCATCATCGTCCATATATTCCCTATCGGAACAATTGTCTGGATTTTCCCAGTCATATGGATCAAATGGATCTTTTTTATCATTCTTTTTATTATCGCTAGGGGTAGGAGAAAACAAAGTATCCCAAAGAGAAATCCTATTTGGATCGCCACAAAATGGACAAGTAGTAGAGAAAATACTAACGAATTCTTTTCCGCACTTACTACAAATCATGTTTTTATCCCCTTTTGTATTTAATGGTTTTGACCTTTTTTATTCTAGCATCTAGAGAAGCAAATCAATAGGCTTAAAATGTAAGGATTATTGCAATAAATACTCTTCATAACATGTACGGCCCTTTCTTTTTGGCTATATCATAGATTTTAGTATAAACACTTGGGTCCACACTTCCATAGAAACTAAAGACACGCCTTCTATCGTTAAAAATGATGGTTCCATCTTTGTTTATGGAAAAATAAGTAGTTATTTTCGCGGTATATCCTTTTCTTTTGCTATATGTATAATTCGCGTCTATTGAAATGGTATTTCTATCAATTTTCGGAAGGCCATCTATTTTGGGCCTCCTTAATTTTAAGGCTGCCTTATCAAAAAGAGACGTCATTTGATATGTCTCTCCTTCCTTGAAATAGTAATTGAACGAATCGGCAGGAGATAGTGATACATATAAGAATTCCGGATTCTTGTAATCAAACTCATTGCTAGACAATACGTCTATCACGTCGTAATAATGCATCTTACCCTTGGGGAATCCCTTCGCACTTGTCTGGTAACTTGTTTTTAGCTTTGAGAAAGAGATGCTAGATTCATCCTTATGGAAGTCCAGGGAAAAGCTAGTCCCATATATCGCGGGGAAAGGTTCTCCTTCCTCGATATAATTCACCTCGAAGTATACCTTCCCATCATAGTCGCCATCTATCAATGCAAGGATGTTGAAGTTATATATCATCATGAAGTCATCCTTGCTTATGCCTTCCTTCTTAGCTATTCCGGTTATTGGCTTTACGTACTCACCTACGTCTATCGAGTGACGCTTTATGAGTTGCTTGTCGTAATCTAGCATTCCGATGTCGATATTTCTTATGTTGTGACTAGGCTCGTTATTGCCTTCGGCCAACGAATAGTACGATCCATCCTTGCTCTTGCCATAGTAGAGGTTTGCAATCATGACGTCTACAGTTATGTAGTCAGATTCCTTGTAGTCCTTTATTGGCTTTGGGTAATTTATCGCCTCGCATTTATAGGAAGTTTCATTCTCACCAATGGCAACGTAGAAATATGGTTCCACCTGTTCCTTGCTTAATAGGAGTGGGACTAGGATTATGGATATGGATGTCAGGACTGCAAAAACTGAGCAGCAAATCGCGACTATCTTCCATTTCCTTTTATGAGAGTTGCCCTCTTCTATTTTGTCTTTCCCCATTGGATGGTCCTCCTTTTTTGCGCCTGTCATGAATCTTTTAAAGCAAAAGTTGTTATTGCAATACATTAAGAGCAAGGGCATTCCTAAATTGCTCTTTAGCTTTTGTGTTCTCAATTTTCTATATTAAGAGTAAAGAATAAATTGATTTGGTGCAATTATTTATTAATGGATGAAAACTATTGGTGATTGTTTTAAACCATTAAAAAAGGCATAGAAAAACCTTTATCGATACTATTTGAAGAATTTAATGAATTATAGATTTTTTATGGGATCCTGCTTATGTGTTTTCCTTTGGAATAAATTCCATCGCTACTTAAGTCGATTTTATCGTTCCAACTTATTCCATATCCACCTATATCAATCTTAGCTTTCAAGAATAATGTCTTATTCTCTAGTTGCTTAAAAATAGGATATTTGTTGAATAGGGTCTTAATATCAAAAGATACTATTTCGCCATCGTCAAAAGAAGCGATAAGTATAAGATTGTCTTTTAAATATATCTTAGTGATAGTTTTTTCCATTTTTCGCACCTTTATAAAGATTCAATCTAACACACTTTTTTAAAAATGATGGTATTTACTAAATTGAAGGTTTGGAAATACACATTCGATAATAAAAAACAGTTTCAAAGCATTCAAGCAAATTAAATAATATGGCTTTCCAATTTTGCGGATATGTTCATCCACCATTTATAAATACAAAAAAGTCCCGATTACTCGGCACTAATCATTCAAGCCGTTATTCATAACTAACTGATAACCTTTATTCTATTTCTTCATAGTAATAAGATGTGTCGATACCTTTCATAAATAGTTCCTTGCTATCAATTTCATCTGATGGAGCAGCTTTTAACAATGCTTTAATTTTTATATCAGAAACAGGACTATCTTTCATAGCATCAAAGTAATCTTTTTTATCGATTTTAGACCAATCAACACATTGCTTTAGTTCTTTAATTAATATTAAATCGAGCCAAATCCTAGTTGCGCGTCCATTGCCTTCCATAAATGGGTGAGCAATATTCATCTCTATATATTTTTCTACTATTTCATTAAATGTAGATTGAGGCATTTTATCAATTTGCAAAAGAGTCAGAGGTAAAAAATCGCCATTAGCGAAAACAAAACCACCTTTTGAAATTGTCTTCGTCCTTATTTTTCCAGCAAAGTCATATAAACCTTCAAATAAATACGCATGTATTTTCTGCAAAGAAATGGTTTTCCCAACTTCATCTTCATTAATCAAGTT
>URTN01000165.1 GCA_900550795.1 uncultured Mollicutes bacterium | reverse complement strand
AGCAAAGACGAAGCAAAAGGAAACCTATATAAATCAACATATACAAATATGGGTCCTGCTTCTTTAACTAAAGATAGCATTTCTAAAATCGGAGTTGAATCGCCTAACTATCATCCTTCTTATGATTTAAAAACCAATGACAAAGAGCCTAACCATGGCCTTTTAGAAAGCTTAATCAATACGATTAATGATGATAAATCCGCTCCAGATACATTTAAAACAACATTAGATTCATTAATTGAAGTAGATCAAATATTAAAATACCAAGCCATGTGCTGGGTAATGGGAAATCCCGATGATTCAAGGAATAATTCAAATAATTACTATATTTATTTCAATTCCAAGACAAACAAGATGAGCTTCATTCCTTATGATTTCGATAGGTGTCTAGGAATATTAAAGGACTGGGAAATACATATGGAAAACATTCCATATAACTACACGCATCAAGAACTTGGTTCTTCTAGCAAAGAACAACCTAACCCTTTGTTATGGAGATTAATTATTGAAGATGAAAATTCATCTAAATCAAGATTATATCCAGTCATAAAGGAATACAAAGAAAGATATGAATCCTATTGTATTTCTTTTGCAAATAAATATTTAGATGTCAATAAATTCAATGCTTTCTCTAGTCAATTCCATTTATCTAGTTCAAATAAAGACAATGCGAATAACCTTAGCTTTAGCCAATACGCGAAGGCAAAATTATCCACGATAAAATAAAAAGAAAAAGAAGCCCTGTGCTACCCTCTCCAAGCGGGAGGTGGGGCTCTTGGTCAAGTATCAGGATTCCCACTCCAGTGTGGGCTTTCAACAACAACTATCCTCAGTCAGAGCTCCGGATGCATAATGTAGGGGGACAAAATAGGCCTCTTTATTTTGCTCGGTTGAGCATCTTTATTATATACGAATTGACTAAAACAATATCAAGCATTTAAACCTAAAGAAGTTAAACACTGTATAAGGATTTTTAATTTCTAATCAAAAATAAGCGACCCTTGTATTAATAAAAGAAAAGACACCCAGGATTATCTAGGTGCCTTTCGCTTAAGTGAATTAATTAGATGCTCCAGTCTTTATTTTTAGTAGTTAGATAAGACCCAGCAAATACCAAGGCAAAACCAAAGAATAGAAGCATGGCATCTAGCATTGCTTGCCAAGAAAATACTCCGTTTACCCCATCCATAATCGCTGTAACTATATAAGAAACTAGGATAAATAAGCCATAGACAAAGCTACCATAGGCAAATACCATGCCGACTAATTTATGATGGATGAACAAGAATACAAAGCCACAGACAATTATTAATAGATATGCCATCTTGGCAATGCTATTAATAACATTGCTTGCAGCATTGTTCCCTGCTACTGAACTATATTGTCCATCGATGATAATTAATAACAACGCAGGAGCAAATGCCCTTAATGTACCTGAGCAATTCTTCGCACCTACTAAAAAGAATACGTAGAATCCGATAATTAATATAAGTTCGAATATACCCACTACAAACTTAAGTGGATCATTTAAGCTAGGTACTCCCCCATTTACTAAGAAACGAACTAATAGCAATAATCCTGCGACTAGGAAGAAAATATGAGCCCTACTCAATTTTACACTTGATTTAGTTTTTTCTTTTGTTGCCATAAAAAACCTCCAAAACGGAAAATATTATAGATAATGATTTGTTTGATGGATAGAAAATAAATTTAAAAAATATCTAAAAGATAATTAGTTTGATAATATATGTAGGCTTATGGCCTTACTTGAATTAAACAATATCAAATTTAACTACTCCGACAAGGAACTATATTCAAATGTATCCTTGAAATTAAACCGTGGAGAACATGCTTGCCTAGTCGGGGTTAATGGATGTGGCAAATCCACATTGCTTTCAATCGCAGTTGGAGATTTAAAGCCAGACGAAGGAAAAGTAACCTGGGAAGGTGGAGTCACCTACTCCTATCTAGATCAGCAATTAAAAGTAAAGCAAGACATGAAGGTAAGCGATTATCTTTATGGGGTTTATAAGGAACAATTCAATTTGGAAAAGCAAATGGAAAGCCTTTATGAAAAAGCGGCTTTATGTCCGCCTGATTTTGAGAAATTACTAGATAAAGCCCAACGTATCGCAGACCGTCTTTCTGATTCAGGATTCTATTATCTGCAAGAAAAGGTAGGTAAATTGACCAATGGATTGGGTTTTAATGATGAAGATTTGTCAAAAGAGCTGCATCTACTTTCTTCTGGCCAAAGAGAAAAAGCCTATCTAGCCAAGATGCTTCTAGAAGAACATGATGTCTTGATAATGGACGAACCTACTAACTTCCTTGACCAAAACCAAGTTGCCTGGCTTGCTTCATTTTTAAAAGATTATCCACGCGCTTTCTTATTAGTTAGCCATGACGAAGCTTTCCTAGAGCAAGTCGCAGAGGTTGTTTTTTGTCTAGAAAACAAGACGTTAACTAGATACAAGGGAACTTTTGAACAATATAAAACCCAACATGAATTAGATAAAATCCAATATGAGAAAAACTATAACGCCCAGCAACGTTATATTAAGAAAGAGGAAGATTTCATCGCAAAGCATATAGTAAGGGCCACTTCTAGCAAGGCGGCTAAAAGTCACCGCGCCAGACTTGAGCACCTTGAAATCATGTCCACTCCAGGAAAAGAGGAGGGACGTGTATTCTTTTCTTTTCCTTTTTCAAAGCAAGTTGGAGAAAAGCCTCTAATAGTAAATGAGCTTGAAATAGGTTATGAAAAGCCTTTATTAGATCCGATTTCTTTTATCCTTAAAAAGGGAGAAAAAATTGCCATATTAGGTCAAAACGGGGTTGGTAAAACTACCTTATTAAAAACAATCATGAATAAGATTCCTTCTTTAGGAGGGACTTATAAATGGCTAGATGGAACAGTTATCAATTATTTTGACCAAGACGATAAATTGGATTTGAGCATGTCTCCATTTGAATATGTCCATTC
>URTN01000164.1 GCA_900550795.1 uncultured Mollicutes bacterium | reverse complement strand
GTGGGAAGGCCCGGCATGATGAGGTCGTTGCCCGCTCGGATGCATCCCGCCGCAGAGCCGACCGGATATTTGCTGCCCGGCGCGGCGAGGAAATCGGTTGTGATCATCCATTTGGCTAGTGACCAGTAATTTGGATCATCGAATTTAATCATTTGCTTGATTACTTCTGAGATGGAATTTTCGGATGCTAAAGCAAAATTTGTGGCTAAGCAAATGCACCAACAAACCGAGATGCCTTCTGCTAGACCGATAATAATTCCAAGTATTTTTGAAAATGTAGATGGCTTCTTTCCAGAAACCTTTAATAAGGCGCAGACAACAAAATAAATTAAGAACGACACAATTAAGGAGCCAACGAATAAAACAATGTATCCTAAGCCGATACAAATATAGTCAGAAGCAGTAGATGCGATTACAGAAGCAGGATTAATGGTTAATGTTCCAACTTGACTTGCTGTATCCTTGATTAATTGGAGTAAATTTTGCTGAATGCTTTCAGGTATTCCGGCATCGGCCATGGCTTGGATGATACTTTTATCAGCGAGACCGCTTGCTACTATCGGAGCAGAATAGTTTTTGGCAGCGTCAGGAGAACTTTTTTCAATTGTTTCGTAAACCAGATTATAGAAATAATTTCCTGTCTCGCCGTTTCTAAACATAGGCGCTACCTTATCGCAAACAAATATGGCTATAAGGATTGAAACACCAACAATAGCAAGTTTTATAATTGTCTTAAGTCCGCCCTTAAAGAAGCCTATGAGCATAGATAGGGCGATGATTATGCAAAAGCCTAAAGTAAACCAATCAAAATTCATATCTTAAGAATACTTTAAAACTAAAAAACTGTAAACAAAATGCTTGCTTAATTAATACACGGGTCCCTTGTTTTTAGATTTTACTTCTTTTTTCATTAAATTCCATTTGTCCTAAAAAATTAAAATAGTTGCACTTAAAAAAGCATAAACCTATTATAAGGACGCTTGGAAAAGAGGTAAAAAAATGAGTAAAAGCAAAAAAGAAAAGAAAAAGGAAAAAGAATTGGTAAAGAAAACTCAAGGTCTTTGGGCTGAATTCAAGGCATTCATTACTAGAGGCAATATCCTTGATATGGCGGTTGGTGTTATTATCGGTGGCGCCTTCAACGCTATTGTAACTGCACTTGTTAATATCTTGATGAGCGTTTGCACTTGGGGAGTCCCTGGTGGTATCAAAGGCTTAATTACCGTACTTCCTGCATCTAATCCTGCCCAGGCTGGTGTAGCAAATATCGGGCAAAAATTTGATGCTAGCACTTTAAATGAAATGGTAATCAAATATGCCCATGAATCTGGAGCTACCATTACTGTTGAATCTGATTCATTTGTCCAATGGAAGAATTCCTTGCTTGGTTTATATCAATTACATGGAACTACATACGTTTATAACCAATCCGCCTTTATAGACTGGGGAACATTTATCAATGCTATAATTTCATTCTTAATCATCGCCTTGACCTTATTTGTCATCGTCAAAGTCTCTAGATATATCACTAAGAAAAGAGACGAATACAAAGCCAAGATGCAAGAAGAATATTATCAACGTCATCCAGAAGAAAGACCTGTTCCGCCAGCACCGGCCCCTAAAAAGCCAACAACTGAGGAACTTCTTACTTCTATCCTTGGCGAACTCCGAAAACAAAACGGCACAAAGCCAACTGAAGAAAGCAAATAAACGATTAGGAACCCTCGTGGTTCCTTTTCTTTCGTTTAAAGTATAGAATTTCTACCATGCCAAGAAGAATTAATTTTGAACAAATCGAAAACTTCCGCGATATAGGCGGATACCAATCTAGATATGGAGAGACTTCCTTTGGAGTAATCTATCGCAGTGCTTCCTTATCTTATGCAAGCAAGGGAGATGTAGATAAAATCGCTTCCTTAGGAATTAAGACAATAATTGATTTAAGAGATGACGAGGCGAAAGCCAATTTGCCAGATAAAACTAGTCTAGACTCTAGATTCAATACGATCTTTCTTCCTGTTAACGGAAATGGAAGAGTTCCTTCTTCCTATGAAGATGGGATAGATAGTTACCTAGAAATGCTAGAAGATCCTCTTAAGGCAAGAAATATATTTAAAGCGATAATAAATTCACCTAAGCCATTGTTGCTTCATTGCACGGCCGGGAAGGATAGGACTGGTTGTTTTATCATGATGATATTGCTTGCCAATGGAGTCGATTTTGATGATATCAATTCCGATTATATGGCTTCCTTTCCTTATTTAGTAAAGATGACAAAGAATACTAGGGAATTTCATCCGGAAGTTCCTGAGGTAGTGCTTACTCCAAATATAAAATATTTAAGGGATGTCTATGATGCTTTTATTAAAGCATATGGCTCCTTAGAGAATTACTTTGAATATATAGGATTAAGTGATGATGAAGTTAAATGCCTTTCCTCAATATTAGGGAAACAAGAAAAGTCAGTCGGGGCTGTTGTTTTTTCTAATGGAAAAGTATTGGTCGAGCATATGTCATTAGGACATTATTCAATTCCAAAAGGACATGTTGAAAAAGAAGATAAAGATGAATTAGACACCGCTAGAAGAGAAATAAAGGAAGAATTGAACCTCGATGTTGAACTTATTCCTTCTTTTAAAACCTCAATTTGGTATTCCCCTTTTGAAGGAATAAATAAAGAAGTGGTTTTCTATTTAGCAAAGGCAAAGAATGAAGAAATAAGCGTCGATAAAAAAGAAGTTTCTGATGCTTATTGGATTAAACCAGAAGACTGTATGAGGGTATTGTCTTTTGATTCTGATAGAGAAGTAGTCAAGAAAGCCTATATATTTGCAAAATCTAATTCTATAGATCTTTAATAACACGAATTACTTCATTCATGAATTTTCTATTTTCATCGAATGCAGGTAAATGGAATGAACGTTCAAAAGTAACGAATTCCTTTTTAGGGGCTTCTATATTTTGAAAGTGTTTTAAGGCAATTTCATAAGGGG
>URTN01000163.1 GCA_900550795.1 uncultured Mollicutes bacterium | reverse complement strand
AAGTATTTTCCTTTAAATTTGTTTCTTTTAGGATTAATGAAATTCCAGAAAAGATGAACGGCCTACCTTCTTTTAGGGGTGGGGAGGAATTAGTTCTAGTTTTAAGCGATGATTTAATGGGTGTTAATCTAGAACTCCATTACGTTTTGTTTGAAACTACTTTAGGTAGATATGGCAAGATAATTAATGAATCCGATGAACCCATTACATTGAAAAGGTGCCTCAGTTATGAAATTAGCTTAGAAAAAGATTCCTTCTATTTATATAACATTTATGGGCATTGGGCGAATGAGGGCAATATAGATAAAACTAGGATTACCCATAATAGAATTAGCTTTGGATCTACTACGGGAAGTAGCTGTGATTTTGTTAATCCTTTCTTTATGGTTGCTTCTAAAAATGCAAATTTAGAATATGGCGATGTTTATGGATTCAATCTAGTTTATTCCTCTTCTTTTGAATCTAATATAGAGCTTACTCCCTATAATCGAATCAAGATTTCTAGCGGGATTGATTTTTCTTCTTTCAAATTAAATCTAAGTAAGGATGAAGAATTTGTTTCTCCAATGGGAGTTATTACTTATTCTAGTTTGGGATTGAATGGGATTGCCTTGAATTTCCATCCATTTGTTTTGGATCATTTAATGAATGAAAACCTAGCTAAAACGCCAAGGCCTATATCGTTTAATAACTGGGAAGCTACTACTTTTGATTTTGATGAAAATAAGATTATTTCTTTAATGAAAAAGGCCTCTTCTTTAGGAATTGAACTATTTGTCTTAGATGATGGATGGTTTGGGAAAAGAAACGATGATACATCTTCTTTAGGGGACTGGTATGAAAACCATAAGAAAGTAGGGAAGGGTATTGCCTTTTTATCAAGTAAGGCCCATAAGATGGGATTAAAATTTGGGCTATGGTTTGAACCTGAAATGGTTAATGTAGATTCTAACCTATATAAAGCTCATCCTGACTGGGTGATAAAAGATGATATCCATCCATTGATATTTGGAAGAAATCAGTTAGTTTTGGATTTGACTAAAAAGGAAGTATGTGACTTTATCTATTCAACTTTGGACAACGCGATTTCTTCTTATAATCTAGATTATATAAAGTGGGATTATAACCGTCCTATGTCATCTATAAAATCAAACAGGTCTCTTTTCTTTTATAATTACATCAAGGGCCTATATTCGATTTTAGAAAGAATAAAAGAAAAATATCCAACTTTCCTAATGGAAGCTTGTGCTTCTGGAGGGAGTAGGAATGATCTAGGCGCTTATTGCTATTTTGGCCAAGGCTGGATAAGCGATGATACGGATTCATTTGAAAGAAGCAGGATTCAATCCATCCTTTCTTTTGGCTATCCTCCAGTTTGTTTTTCTAACCACGTCTCCGCGAAGACATCATTACAGATGTTAAGAAAGACATCTTTAGGTACTAAGTTCGATGTAGCCATGATTGGGACATTAGGTTATGAACTTGATATATCTCAAATCTATAAAATCGATGAAGAAGAAATAAAAGAGCAAATCAAATTCTATAAAGAAAATAGAAAGACACTTCAATTTGGGAAGGTTTACCAATTAAGTGATTTTGATGACAATGTCTTGTTTAGATTAATTCAAGATGATGAAAAGACATTAGTTAGCTATGTTTCTTGCTTGCAACATCCAAATTCAGGGACTTATCCATTCAGGATACCTAATCTAGATGAAACTTCTTTGTATTCTTATGAAGTGAGAAAAGAAAAGATTGATTATAGGAATTTTGGTTCCTTGGTAAATTATGTTTCCCCAATACATCTAAAAGAAGAAGGCAATTTAGTTACTTTTATCTCTAGGCGAAAAGGATTGGACAATGAAGAATTCAAGGGAACTGCAACTGGATTAGATTTGTCTTCTGGAGCGATTAAGTTAGGAAAAGAATGGTCTTGCAGCGGCTTATCAAAATATACTAGAGTCCTAGGTGATTTCGGGGCGAGGGCATATCTAGTAAAGAAGATTAATTAAGCTTCTTGCTTAGGTTAAGTCCTAAAGAAGAAAAAGGTAGAAGTGTAAACAAAATCAATCCTTCAGTCCTACCGAAATTGAAATAGATTAGTAATCCCAAAATAACGGGAAGAATAAATAAGCCAATTCCGATTGCAATTGTAATATAAAACATTTTCTTGTTTTCTTTTTGGGTCGAGTGTAGATAAATAGCAAAATAGGCGAGTTCTAATATCAATGAAGGGGTAGATAAGGCAAACATCATTTGTTCATTTAGGTTTGGGAAAGCTTCTAGGAATGCCAAAAGAAGGAAAATAGTTTGTAAAACAATAACTACAATCGTTGCTATATGGAACAACTTGTCTTCATTGTATTTTCCGTCTTTGCTTTTTAGGCTTGGCAAGAATTTGTAGTAGCTAGTTTCAAATAAAGTCATGATAGGAAAAACAAAGAAAAAAGGAAAAAGAGAAAGGACATGTACGAATTTAGACATTCCAGGAAAGAATTTTGAAGTCGCATTTCCTCCTAGATTAGCAAAAAAGAGTAACCCGATTCCCAATATTAAAAGAAGGATTAAAACTAAATATGAAAGTAATTCAAAATCTTCACTCTTCTTCATAATTAATTCCTGCTACATTGTCTTTGATTATTAGATTTGCTTTTGCCCCAACTACAAAAGGCAAACTAGGATAAAGATGTCCAAATGGGGCATTTATAGCGAATGGAATATTTAAATCACCTAAAGCCATATTCGCGGATTTAATAAAATCTACTCCCATTATGCTTTCATCGTAATGGAATGGCCTACCTATTATTATGGCTTTTGTATTTTCAAAATAATTAGCCATTTTCATTTGCATTAAGCTACGGTAAAAGGAAAGGGGATTTAAGTCGCAACATTCTAAAATCCATATAATGGGTCCATTGTTTTTGCTAAATGCAGCAACCTTATCGTATTTAGTTCCTATTAGACAGGTAATGATATCTAGGCATCCACCTAACAA
>URTN01000162.1 GCA_900550795.1 uncultured Mollicutes bacterium | reverse complement strand
TGCTTTTTTATATATGTTAATTTTTAATCAAGAGGTATCAAAATATGAACTCGAAACAGAAAATTTTTATCCCATTTTTCAGCATTTTTGCTGCATTTTTTTCTTACGTTTGTATGCAAACGAATAACGGCATAATCCTTCCAAGTGCATCCGCATGTGAGCATGATGGAAATCATTACAGAGGACAAGGAAACCTTACGAGTGAGTCTAAACCAGAAACATTCGGGCATGGCATTCAAGAATATTACATTTGCTGTAAATGTCATGAAATGTTCTTTGCTAAAGATGGTGTTCCTACTGGCAAATGGAGTCCTATTCAAGATTTAGGAGAATCGATTGTTTCTCAAATAGATGAAAACGATCCAAGGGCTACCAAGTTCAATGTTGGCAATTTCTTGAATCTAAATGTAGAAACAATAAAGATGTCCTCTATAACCGGTTATGACCATGAAGTAGCCAAGGTGGATGGGTTCGGAAAGATTGGCTTTGATGGAGCTTATTTTGATAGCGATACATTCTTAGCCAGTTATTCTAATATATCTTTTGAAGTTAAGTTTGATGGAGCTTATTCAAATAACAGCATTCATGCATTCGGAAAAGTACAAACATTCAAGACGGATGGAACTATAAATACATTAGATAATAATTTTGTAAGAATATATAAGGATACAGTCGAAACCCAAACTATCAGTCCAAATGTTTGGTATACCATTTCAATTAAAGTTGATGGTGGAGCAGGCCCCGTCGCATCCAATCAATTAAATTCTATTTACATGGAATTCGGAGAGGTTTCTCATTTGGTTACTTTACAAAGCCTTAGATTTGGAACCACCTGGGACAGTGGGTTCCAAGCCAAAAAACATGGCATTTCAACTTCTGATGGTTTAACCCAAATATCAAGAAAGACAATCGGTGGAGAAGACTTGTTCACTGTTTATGGGAATGGAAATTTATATTTTGATGACGTCATGAGTAAGGATAATGTTCCGGGCCAATTCTTCTTAAGCAACTATAAGTATGTATCTTTCGACATTTATTCTACATATCATGATGCTCCACATGCTTATGTGCCTTATAGCGATGTTTGGATGCATGCAACCGCCAACTGGAGCTGGGCTTCTTCGCATCCGGAAGGGTTATTCGTTAAGAGCTATCAAAACCAAGTGGAAGTAGATACGTTTAATGTTGATCAATGGTATACATTTAATTTTGAAATACATAATAACATCAATGGCGCGGTCAGATTTGAATTAGGAGCAACGTTTACCTACATTACAAACGTTAAATTCAGTGTTGAACCTGTAGTGGGCGAAACTAAAACAGCTGAAGATAAACCAGATTACGATCCATTGGGTTTTGCTTTAAACAACACAACTTCGACAATGACAAAAGTTGAAGAAGATGGCAAAGCTTGCATGAAAGTGGTAACTACTGGACAAACTGAATTATATTTCTTAGATATTGGTACAAAAATAAAGCAAACAGATGGCTCAACCAAAGGTGTTGGCGGAGCTTATCATGGCGGTTATAAGTACTTTAGTTTTGATGTCAAAGTCGCAAAAGGCAACAATTTCTATTGGGCTATACCATGGGAAGGCATTTGGCATGACGCGAAAGGCAATTGCGATCCAGTAAAGACGGAATACTTAACCTTCTTAGATTTATCATCGGGTAAACCGGTGAATTCGATTATGGGATGCAACAATTGGTATAGGTTAAAAGTTAAAATTAACGATGCTCAAGGAAATGATTGGTGTATGACCTGGGGACTAAATGATGAAGGCGGCACTGAATTATATATCTGCAACCTTCAATTCTACGCTTAATTGAAATTTGGCAATTAAGGGCTGATTGATTCGCCCCTTTTAATTAGTATCTATTTTCTTTAACGGGATTTTGGTTTAAAAATATTAATGATTATGCCTAAGATAACTGTTTCTAATGTTACATATAAATACTTGACAAAAGACTATGAGATTTTAGCTCTGGATAATATTTCGTTAATTTTAAAGCCTGGTATCAATAACGTGATTGTTGGTACTTCTGGATGTGGCAAGACTACTTTATTAAAAGCAATACTTGGTGTTATTGATTATGAAGGCGACATATTCTTTGGTGATGTTAACGTTAATATGAAAAATGCCAAAGATAGAAGATGCTCATATGTAAATCAAGATATTGCACTTTATCCTCACTTGCCTATTTTCAATAACATTGCTTTTCCATTGCAACTTGCACGTTTTAAAGAAGACGAAATTAGATATAGGGTTAATAAGATAAGCAAAGAATTCGGTATTAACCAATGCTTAAGCCGTTTGCCTAGGGAAATATCTATTGGCCAGGCTCAAAGAGCAAGTATATGCAAGGCTTTAGTAAAAAGTAGCGATGTTTATATATTTGATGAAGCTTTTTCTAATTTAGATAGGCCTAATACCATTTTGTGTTTAGAAAAGATAAACAAAGTAATCCAGGATCCTAACGTTACTAAGATTTTCGTCATGCATGATATAAATTTGGCTTTAGAGATTGCAGATGAAATATTTGTTATGAAAGATGGAAAGATAATAACTAGGTCATCTCCAAAAGAAATAAAAGAAAGTAAGAATCCTGATGTAGTGGAGTTAATAAAGGCAAAATGAAGAAAACTAATTTTTCAGATGAAGATTTTCAAATATCAAAACTTCCATCTACAAGAAAATCTCAGTTCAAGGATATTTGCTTGCATTCTTATCGTTTACTTTTTGGGTTTGGGTTAGTGATGTTGCTATTTTTCATTCCGTACATAGTGACCTATATCTTTAGGATTATTTCTAATGTCGGAATTTCTTCTTTGCTTATTGATAAAGGAATAAAAGATAAAGACTTAGCGATGTCTTTGACTTATTTAACTTTGGCTTTTGATGTTATAAATATTCCTTGCTATATCATTATTTCTATTGGCTTAGCTGGTTATTCAATAGTTTTTAGAAACCTGATATATGGAGAAGGTGTTTTATTTAAATACGATTTAACTATTAACAAATCAAGTG
>URTN01000161.1 GCA_900550795.1 uncultured Mollicutes bacterium | reverse complement strand
ATATGTACGAGAACAAGAATTTTAACGAAGTAATCGACGTTTTTAATTCAAATGAGCAATCTGGATTAAGTGAAGACGAAGCTAAATCTAGATTAGAGAAAAACGGAAAAAACAAATTAGAGGAAAAAGCCTCTGACCCATGGTGGAAGATATTTCTAGACAATATCAAAGACCCAATGACTTTAATATTAGCCATTGCTGCTATTATTTCTTTAGTTCTAGGTATCATCAACATGGTAAAAGGGACTGAAGGCCCTGAAGCCTTAGCGGATGTATTTATCATTTTCGGTGTAGTCATCTTAAATGCCACGATAGGTACAATTCAGGAAATGAAGGCCGAGAAAGCTCTTGAAGCCTTAAAGAAGATGTCTGCCCCAACTGCAACAGTAAGAAGGGGAGATAAGATTATTGATATCCCTGCCGAAGATTTAGTAGTAGGAGATATAGTAATCCTAGAAGAAGGCAGGACTGTCCCAGCTGATTTGCGTTTGATAAAAAGCTTTGCCATTAAGGCTGATGAATCTTCTCTTACCGGAGAATCTGTCCCAGCTGAAAAAGATGCTTCTATTGTCTTAAGCGAAGAAGTAGGCGTTGGAGATAGGGTAAATGAAGTATTTATGTCTACTCCAATTGTCTATGGTAGAGGTGAAGGCATCGTAATCGCTACTGGCATGGATACCGAGATTGGCCGCATTGCCTCGATGTTATCTAATGAAGGAGAAGAAATGACTCCTTTGCAAAAGAAACTAGCAGGATTATCCAAATTCCTAGGTTATCTAACCATCGGGATTGTTGTCTTGATGTTAGTAGTAAAGATTATTTGGGCTTTAATAAACGGCAACATCGAATCCGAATGGAGCCAAGCCTTACTTGATTCAGTTGCCCTAGCAGTTGCTGCTATTCCAGAAGGACTTACTGCTGTTGTTACAATTGTCTTAGCCATGGGTATGACTAAGATGGTCAAGGTCAATACAATCGTTAGACGTCTAGCATCGGTTGAAACTTTAGGTGCAGTTTCCTTTGTCTGCTCAGATAAAACAGGAACCCTTACCCAAAACAAGATGACTGTAGTAGAAGCCTATTACAATAACAAAGATTATGATAAAGACCATATAACCGATAAGGAACTAAGCTTGCTTGCTAAAGGCATGTGTCTATGTAGCAATGCCAAAATCGAAAATGGAACTTATGGCGATCCTACTGAAGTTGCCCTTGTCGAATTTGCTTCTAAATTAGGATATCCAAAATCAGAATTAGAAAAGCAAACCCCTAGAGTTGATGAACTTCCTTTTGATTCGGTCAGGAAGATGATGTCAACATTACATCAAACTCCAGTTGGTAATTTAATCTATACAAAAGGTGCGATGGACCAGGTATTGAAACATACCACCAAGATTTATAAAGACGGTAAGGAAGTCTCTATTACCAAAAAGGATATAGAAGATATAAAAAGTGCCGCTTCTAATATGTCTAATAAGGCTCTTAGGGTTTTAGCCTTATCTATGGCTAGTAATGATTCCATCAAAGAAGATGATTTGGTATTTGTTGGATTAGTAGGTATGGTCGACCCTCCTAGAGAAGCCGCTAAACCTGCGGTTGCTACTTTAAAGAAGGCTGGAATTACAACCGTAATGATTACTGGCGACCATAAAGATACAGCCTTTGCAATTGCTAAAGAATTAGGCATTGCCTCAAGCCTAGATCAATGTATGTCTGGAGATGAAATTGATGCTTTAGATGAAGAGCAACTCCAAGAAGCCGTCAAGACAGTCAGGGTATTTGCTAGGGTATCCCCACAAAATAAAGTCGAGATAGTCAAGGCTATAAAAGCTAATGGAAATATAGCAGCCATGACTGGAGATGGAGTCAATGACGCTCCATCATTAAAATCTGCCGATATCGGTATAGCCATGGGCATAACAGGAACTGACGTTGCCAAAGGCGCGGCTGATATGGTCCTTACCGATGATAATTTCGCTTCTATTGAAAAAGCAGTAGAAGAAGGAAGGGGAATATATGCAAATATCAAGAAAACCATATTGTTCCTTCTTTCATCTAATATCGGTGAAGTCATATGTATGCTTATTGCAGCTCTAGTTGGATTAGATACTCCATTAATTGCTATTCACTTATTATGGGTTAACTTAATTACCGACTCCTTGCCTGCAATTGCATTAGGTTCAGATAAGAAACCTGATGATATCATGGAAGATAAACCTCGTGATTCCAAAGAATCCTTATTTAGCCATGGCGGGTATCTAATTACATTTGGATATGGCTTGGTTATCGGACTTATTACCTTAGCGGCTTTCTTATTAAAGCCAATGCTAAATGGTCACTTTACCCCAGCAGATATCAATGCCTTCCTAGATACTGTTAATGCAGATGGAGTTAAGCATAACCTAGAAGAAGCCCAATCCATGGCCTTCTGTGTCCTTTCTTTCTCTGAACTCTTCCA
Organism: uncultured Mollicutes bacterium; assembly: GCA_900550795.1. Taxonomy (GTDB): domain Bacteria; phylum Bacillota_I; class Bacilli_A; order RFN20; family CAG-826; genus Alloenteromonas. The sequence continues at coordinate 592 of URTN01000161.1, read as the reverse complement.
TATGTTAGGTATGACCAATACAAAGAAGAGCTTTATCCATGTTTTCAAGGATAAGAATATCTTGTTATGGGTATCCTTCTTCCTAGGTATTGGACTACAGTTAGCAGTTATTGAAACTCCTTATGTCAATAGCGCATTCTCTGTCTATCCTCTTCATGATGAACCAATGGATTATCTATATGTATTCGCCTTATCTATTGTTCCGTTGGTAGTACATGAAATAGCAGTCCTAGTAATGTTTATCAAAAAGAAGCTATCCAAACAGGCTTAGTTAGTATTCCCCCTCTAGAAATGGAGGGGGATATTTTTCTTGATAAAATAGGCAAGTTTGCTTATATTATCCCAAGTTGCCGACTTAGCTCAATTGGCAGAGCAACGCATTCGTAATGCGTAGGTTGATGGTTCAATTCCGTTAGTCGGCACCAATTAGAAGATTTAGCATCAAGATGAACTAAAAGTCTTGATGTTTTTTATTTCCTTTGGAAACGTAAATTTCGAACCAATTCGGATGGAATCGGAGTAAGCGTAAAAGATTTCGGTTCTCCACTTTTTTGGGGGGTCAACGTGGGGTTTCCGTGGGTGGAACCCCTTT
>URTN01000160.1 GCA_900550795.1 uncultured Mollicutes bacterium | reverse complement strand
TTCAGGGGAAGAAAGCCAGAGTGAAAATGAAAGTGATTATAACGGGGATGACAGCGGAGATTACGATGAAGATAATGAAGATTATGAAATCATCGCATGGAACCGTCCTTATTTAGGAAAAGAGACTTTTGGGGATGATAAAATCATCCTTTCCTGCATTTATGATAAGAAACGTCATAAGATGAACATGATTTCTTTTAAGAAAGTATCTTCTTTATCTAGTAGGATTGTACCTGTTTATTCTTTGCCTAGCGATTATCCGCCCCATTTATTTAATTCATTAGTCAAGAAATCATTAAAAGAAGAACAAGGCAAGATATTTGATCAAATACCTGCTTATTTTAGAAGTAAGTACCGTCTTATTTCAAAAGAAGAAGCCCTGAATAAAGTCCATTACCCTATAAATAATGAGGATATTAGGCAGGGGTTAAGGGTATTAAAATATGAAGAGGCCCTAGAGTTCTCTTTGCATAACCTTTTGATTAGGGAAGAAAATGCCTCATTAAGGAAAAGCAAGAACAAGGATATAGATATTAATAAGTTAGATAGCTTTATTTCTTCCTTGCCTTTTAAATTAACTCTAGATCAAGAAAATGCGGTGAAGACTATTGAAAAAGATATGTGCGGCCCTAATTTGATGTATCGCTTGTTGCAAGGGGATGTCGGGACTGGAAAGACTTTAGTCGCCTTAATCGCGACTTATATTAATTGTTTAAGAAATAGCCAGACTGCTTTGATGGCGCCGACTTCTTCATTAGCAAAGCAGCATTTTGATTATTTCTCCTCCATTTTAAGACCTTTAGGAATAAAAATTGCGTTATTTACTGGTTCAGCTAAAGGAAAAGAAAGAAACGAACTATTAGAAAGAATAAAGAATAATGAAGTAGACATAATAATCGGGACACATGCTTTGTTTTCTAAAGATGTAATCTATCCTAACCTTGGGTTTGTAATTATTGATGAACAACATAAATTCGGGGTTAATCAAAGAAGTTTATTAGCATCAAAAGGAGATGAGGCGGATCTCCTTTTGATGAGTGCGACTCCAATCCCTAGAACTCTAGCACTTACTTTATATGGCGATTTAGATGTTTCTACTATTTCAACATTCCCATTTTCTAGTCGCGATGTCAAAACTGTTTTAGTAGATGAAAATTCACCTAAATTAATATCCGGGCTCAAATTTGTTTTGGAAAACCATAAAAAAGCCTATGTAATTGCCCCATCTATATCTAGCAAAGAAGGCAATGCATCTTGCCTAGATGTATATAAAAGGCTCTCTTCTTTATTCCCTAATTTAGTAGGGTTATGCCATGGGGAGCTTAGCGAAATAGAAAAGGAAGAGGCGATTAATAAATTTAAAAACGGAGAGACCCCGATTCTAGTTGCCACCTCGATTGTAGAAGTCGGAATCGATGTAAAAGACGCATCTTTAATGATAGTTTATGAACCTACAAACTTTTCCTTATCCTCCCTTCATCAATTACGTGGTAGGATAGGTAGGGATGGCAAGAAAGCTTATTGCTTGCTTGCTAATTCCAAAACGGAGGAAGTAGAGAAACTAAACGTATTAATTAATTCAAATGATGGATTTAAGATAGCCGAGGAAGACCTTAGATTAAGAGGGCCTGGAACTTTAGCTGGAGTAAAGCAAAGTGGCCTTCCTTGCTTCAATTTTGTTTCCATTGTTTCGGATTTAAAAATGTTTGAAAAAGCTAGGGAAGATGCTTCTTTTATTCTTAGGAATAAAGATGAAGAAGGCTTTAGATACATATTGGCAAAAGCCAAAAAGGAAACATCTTTAGTTTCTCTTGCCTAAAAGAAAGGAGAAATTTGTTATACTTATCTTATGAGTTCAGAATTTATGCCGCTATATAGGCGTTTCATGATATTACCAAAAAACGAGGAATTGTATCGCCTTGCCTTTACCCATTCTTCATATAATGGGATGGCAGGTACTAGGCATCAAGACTACGAACGTCTTGAGTTTCTAGGTGATTCCATTGTAGGGATGATTGTATCCGAGCTTTGCTATCTTTATCATCCAGAGATGGAACAAGGAAGACTAAGCATTTTAAAGGCCCAGTTCATCCGTTCTTCTTCAGAAGCAAATTATTGCAAGAAACTTGGCCTAAATGAATATATTAAAGTCGGTCCTAGCTTCTCAAAAGAAGCGAAGAACAATGTTCCTTTGCTAGAAGATGTATTTGAGTCTTTCATCGGGGCACTTTATCTAGACCAGGGATGTGATTTCACTCTTAATTTTGTCAGGAAGATATTCGATGAAGATATAAAGAATGCGACAATTGATTATACGATTAATCCCAAATCATATCTTCAGGAAGCCATGCAGGCCGATAACAAGGAATCTGTAGTCTATAAGATTATTGAAGAAAGAGGGACTCCGATGGAAAAAGTATTCGTCGCAGCGGTCTATTTCGAGGGTAATCAAATTGGAAAAGGGGAAGGACATAATAAGAAAGCAGCCGAGACTGAAGCGGCTAAAGATGCTTTGTCTAGGATGTCTCTTCCGAAACAAGGATTGTAATTATGGGACTATTTTCGTTTTTAAAGAATAAATTCTCATCTAAAAAAGAAGATGAATCTACAAAGACATATGAAAAAGGGCTAGCTAAATCTAGGAAGGCTTTTGCCTCTAGATTAGATGAACTTTCAAAACGTTATTCAAAGATAGATTCTTCTTATTTTGAAGAATTAGAAGAAATATTAATCGAGGCTGATGTAGGGGTATCTTTATCTATTAAGCTTTGCGAAGAATTGCTTGAAAAGGCAAAAGAGGAAAACCTAACCGAGCCAGTCAAGATTAATGAAGCCCTTATCGATTTGATGTTTGTTGATTATGCAACTAGTGGAAGCGAGATTGAAAATGAAATCAATTTTTCCTCCAAACCAACTGTTTTATTGGTCGAAGGTGTTAATGGGGTCGGTAAGACTACTACGATTGCTAAATTAGCCTATAGATATAAAAATAAGGGTAAGAAGGTAATGCTAGTAGCCGCTGATACTTTTAGGGCCGGTGCAGTCGAACAACTCAAAGTTTGGGCTTCTAGAT
>URTN01000159.1 GCA_900550795.1 uncultured Mollicutes bacterium | reverse complement strand
TTAATCTTTTTTGCATTATTTGATTTTTCTAATAAAGATACAATACGGGTCGTGCTTTTATTTAAATCATCTTTATTTAAGGCACCCCTTTTATATGCTTTCTCCAAATCTTTATATCTAGATACCAAACAAGGCATTTCAACATCAAGCCCGTCGTTATGGGAGGTAATAAAATCACTAGTCGCGCCCCAATCGGATATTACTACGCCCTGGTAATTCCATTTATCCCTCAATACTTCTTTTAGTAGAAACGAAGAATTAGATGCATATTGCCCGTTTATCTTGTTATAAGAACACATTACAGTCCAAGGGGAAGCTTCCTTAATAGCGATTTCAAATGGCTTTAGATATATTTCAAATAAGGCTCTTTCATCAACAATCGAATCATTGCTCATCCTGCTAGTTTCTTGCGAATTACAGGCAAAATGCTTTAAAGAGGAGCCGATTCCAACACTTTGGATGCCGTTAATAAAAGAGGAGGCCAATTTACCAGCTAGATAAGGATCTTCTGAATAATATTCAAAATTCCTCCCGCATAATGGGTTCCTTTTTATATTAACTCCAGGGGCTAAAACTAAATTAATATCGTTATGTCTAGCTTCTTTTCCTAGAACCTCACCGAATTTAAATAATAATTCTTTATTAAAAGAACAGGCAGTTAAACAAGGGGCAGGATAGCAAATTGTAGGTTCAATATTCCCTCCCCAATCATTATCATCGCTGACATTCCTAATCCCTAAAGGACCATCTCTCATCCTTAAAGGAGGTAATTTTAAACTAGGGACACCTCTAATTAGCCAGTTCCCATCTCCATAAAGAAGAGGAAGGCTTTCTTCTAGAGGTAATGAATTTTTATTTAGCTTCCTTTTCCTCATCTTTAGGTTCCTCCACTTCTTTCTCTACAATCGAAGGATTTTCTTCTATAACTATTTCTTTAGTTAAGTCGACTTTCTTTTCATCATCTTCTAATAATCCAGGGATTGGGTGATACCAATGGTATATAGCCTCGATTATATAAACCAAAGATAAGTAGCATAACCCCGATCCTATTTGCCAAGGGATAAAAGAAGTAATCCCGTTAGCTAATTGATAAATTGATAAAGGAGCGATAAATATAGTAGCAGGTACTACCAAGGCTTTATCTAATAAAGAACCTTTAGCCCTTCTTTTTTTAGATGCTAACATCCAAATAAAATCACCTATTCCAATAAATCCACCAATAGAAGTTAGATACAAAACAGCACTAGCCCTCCACTCCTTTGGATAAATGATTTGTAAGATGTTTAATATTCCAATAACTAGGAATACAATCGAGAATACAACTAATTCAATCGTGTATATGAGCTTTGCCTTAGCTAGCTCATCCATTTTTTTCTTATTTTTTTCCATAGGAAAAGCCTACTTAATAGATAATCAAAAGGCAAGAAAAACATAGGTGTGGAATACATTAATGAATACATGTCTAGCTTATTCTAAATAAAAAGACGGACAATAGAGAACTGAATTAGTTTTCTATCATCCATCTAAATAGGGCTATAAGAAGTAGATTTAATTAGATGCAATGCTATCGTTCGCGGTAACGTGTTTCTTTTGCTCCCGCCAATATCCCTTCCAAGCAATACAAGTCATATCCATCGAGGAAGAGAAAGAGAATGACCCCGTGACGTTTTTAGGCATTTCAACTAGCAAATAACAACGAAGGTTATAGGTTAGTCCACGCTGAACGGTGCATTGAAGATTCCATTTCGCCATATTTGGGTTATCCGACAAGAGTTGCGCGGATATAGATGGGTCTTCTGTTGTTGTAGTTACTGAATGGGTCGCTGTATAGCTACCATTAGCGGATACCACAATTTTAACTCCACCAAGCAAGCTGAATTCAAGCCCTGCTCCCAAAGTATAAGAGGTGCTATAAGACGAAGTTATGGTAACAGTAACTTTCGAAGACTTAGGCCAAAAATCTTTAACCTTTGCCTGAGACAAAGATTTCGAAAGCCCTAATCCTACATCGGCTGCCCAGAAATCATAATGCCAGTCATAACCAGATTCATTTTTAGTAGCAACTGAACCAGGAGTAAAGTCAACATCAAGTTCGCAAAGATATAAATAAGAAACATCAGTAAAATCAGCACGATAAACCGACATATCATAAATGAAGTAGCCGATTGGATCCTTTACAACAACTTTGTTAGGAAAAGTATTAGTTCTAACAAATGGATTAGTTGCATTTGCATTCGCTCTTTTTGGAGTGACTTTAGAGTGGCAGGAAATTTCCCCTTGAGTTATAGGTGTCTTTCCGTCTGGCTCAAGATTAGTTTGAATAGCGCAAGCAAAAAGAGCTGCGCAAGCCAATAAAGCATTAATCATTTTAAAATCCTTAAAAATTAGATATTTTCATTTTTTCATCGTCAGAAATCTTCGATACTTCCAAAGCTTTCTTCTTCGCCTTTTCGATTTTTTGTTTTTTCAAAACCGGCGAAATTATTGAATGTATCATTAATGAAAGCCATACAACAAAGTCAATAATAAAGCCTTCATATGAGCGGATAATATAGATGTATGTAAAACTATTGTATTTTAAGGATGCAGCACAATAAACAGCTGTATAAACCAAACCATACAGTAAGCTAAAAGCAGTAATAAAACCAAATGGCTTGATCAACTTATTCTCTTTTGTTTTTACATACATGATTATCATGGCCACCCCTAGTAGCAACCCAATCATAGGGTATACATAAGACCAGATTAAGAAAGATTGTTCAGCAGAATCTACAAACGTAGTAAGCATAAATTACTCCTTATAAATAAGTCGGAACATCGTGATTAGGTCTCGGGCAGCATCAAGAGAGATTTTTTCGTCCATGGCCATGGTTTTTATATACGCTACAAAAGGAGATTCCTTGTTATCCACCATTCGAATCTTTTCGATTATTTTATCTGCACGAATTCGAATCGTAGGGTAAGAAACCCCATATTGCGATGCAAGATCTTTTAATGATCCTGAGCAAAGGATGAATTGATGGAGGAATTCCAAGTCATCATCTGTTAATACTTCTAGCCACTTCTGTTCCATGACTATAGTATATGCAT
>URTN01000158.1 GCA_900550795.1 uncultured Mollicutes bacterium | reverse complement strand
TTAGGTAGCTAAATTCCTTCTCCAGTTCTTCCTTTTTAAATATTTTTCCTGATAGGGCCACTTCTTTTCCTTCATTAGTAGAGGCAAGATTAGCAGTCATTTCTAGTATTTTATTTATCTCAAGTACATCAATAACATTCTGCATAAGCCTAATTATATAGCAAAAATGGTTTTTACTTTAACTAACTTCATCTAAAATAGTGTCTATGAGCGAGCAAACATTTTCTTATCCAATCGATGAAACTACATTAAATAGATTAATAAAGGAATATTCTTATATTTCTAGCAATCCTAAAAATGAATATATTGTTTTCTTTGCATCCAAGCCTAAATTCTCTATTTCTATATTCATTAATAAGAAAAAGGAATATAAAGTCGTTTTCCAAGGGGAGTTAGCTAGAAAAGAAGCATCAAGAATGGGATTTAATACTTCTATTCCTAAAAAAATAAGGACTTGTCCTCCTAGACAAAATAAACTAGATATCTTCCTTCCCCAAATTGGATCAGATGAAGTTGGGTTTGGGGATTTATTTGGTCCAATAATAGTAGCGAGTAGTTATATTGATTCAGCTTTGCTTGAATACATCACTTCTTTAGGAGTAACGGATTCTAAATTATTGACTGATGAAAAAATAAAAGAAATCGGACCTAAATTAATATCTAAAGTACCTTATTCAGAACTTTATTTGCCACAGGAAAAATATAACCAAATCGAGCAAAATGGCTTCAATATGAATAAAATCAAAGCTAAGATGCATAATCGGGTGCTTCTTAATCTAGCGAAGAAATATCCAACTGCCGAACTTAAGATTGATCAATTTGCTAGCGAGCCTATTTATTATTCTTATTTAAAAGAAGAAAAAGAAATCGCTCGCCCAATCGAATTTTCTACAAAAGGGGAATTAGCTTTCCCTTCCGTTGCAGCCTCTTCCGTAATTGCTAGATATGCATTCTTAAAAAGAATGGAACAATTAGATAAAATATATGATGTCCATTTCCCATTCGGGGCAAGTGCAAAAGTCGATAAATTCGGGATTGAATTTGTTAAAAAATTTGGAGTAGAAGAGCTAAATAAAGTCGCGAAGATGAATTTTGCTAATATATCTAGGATAATTTAGATAAGGCAGATTTAAAATAATCTGGTAAAGGAGAGATGAAAGTCATCTCCTTTTTTAGATTTGGGTGAAAGAAGCTTAATTTATAGGCATGCAATAATTGTCCATCATTAAATAAGGTGCGATTACCTTTGCCATAAACTAAATCTCCAAGCAATGGATGTCCTATATAATCCATATGGACCCTTATCTGGTGAGTTCTTCCTGTCTCGAGTCTACATTCAATGTAGGTAGCATCGCTAGAAAAAAATCTTTCCAATACAACAAAATTAGTAATGGCTTCCTTACCGGACTTAATATCTACTGCCATCTTGATTCTATTTTGTTTGTCTCTTCCTATAGGAGCAATAATCTTGCCTTCATTTTCATTTATTATCCCTTTTACGATAGCCTTATATTCTCTATGCATTGAATGGGTTGATAATTGAAGTTGAAGTTCTCTTAAAGTATCTTCTTGCTTTGCTACTACTAATAATCCCGAAGTATCCTTATCGATACGGTGGACTATTCCTGGACGGATATAGGAAGAAGTCTCTGCTAATTCTTTTTTTCTAAAAAGCAATCCATTGACTAAAGTGCCATCGCTATGGCCATTTCCGGGATGAACGATTAATCCTTTCGGCTTATCAATGACCATAAGATAATCATCTTCATAAATAACTTCAAAAGGAACATCTTCCTCTTTTAATTCTAGTTCGCTCTCTATATATGGATAAAAGGAAATCTCATCACCTTCACTTACTAGATAATGGGCTTTCTCGTTTTTAGAATTGACTAAACAGTCCCCATTTTTAATCAAAGTGGCAACTTTGGATCTAGAAATAGCGGCATTATGGAGAAAAAGATATTGATCAAGCCTCATATTGGCTTCATCTTTATTTACTATTAACGTCTTCTTTTCCTTCATCTTTAGTTTCACTTTCTAGAGGGTTTTTGTTATATGGATCATTCTTGCTAGATTTAACTGAATCGATTATTAGGATTATTACCATCATAATAACCCCAATAGTTAGATAAGAATCTGCTAAATTAAATACGGCAAAAGGATTAACAAAACTATTTGGAGCGCTAGGTCCACCACCTAGATAAAATTGGATAAAGTCGATTACCCCATCAAATCCAGTTATATTAGACCAATAGAAGGCACGGTCAATTAGATTGCCAAATGCCCCAGAAAGGAGTAAGCAAGCCGTAGCCATCTCTAGATAATTCATCTTTTTAACATTCTTAATCCAATAAAATGCGATTAAGACCGACATTACGATAGAAATAACTATATTGATCGCCCTTCCAGCTACTCCATCTATTCCTAATGAGAATGCAATCTTGGTGTTATGGTAAAGAGTAACATATAAGAAATTAGGGATAATGGCCACTTGATCACCAACATTAAGGAATAATTGACACATCCACTTGGAAATTACATCAAGAACAAATAAAGCAAGGAAAAGGGAAAAGAATATGATTATCCCTTTTCTTGTCTTTTTGTCCATGGAAAGGAATTTTTCCTTTAACTCTTTTAATTTATTCATGTTCTTCCAAAGCCTTTTTACATCTAGAGCAGACCTTAACGTCATTATAATCTTCTAAGGAATGGAAGTGCTTCCTGCAGCGAGGGCAAAGTTCGTCTTCGTCGATAAATACCTTGCAAGAATCTTTATCTCCCTTTTCGAATTTGACATCACTTACAATGAAATAAGAAGCAACGCATTCACTTGGCTCGCTCTTGAATAAGGAATATAGGAGGTCATCTTTGATGGTAATTTCAATTCTAGCGTCGCTAGAAGAACCTAGATGTCCATCTTTTCTTTCTTCTTCTAGGGCTTTTAATACTTCATCCCTAAGAGCATTGAAGGCGATAAATCCTTTTTGGACAGATTCATCATAGACATGGCTAATCTTAGGCATATCTTCTTCTTGGCAGTATTCCTTTTTCGAGCCAGTCCAATATGAATGGACTTCTTCCATCGTAAATGGAAGTATTGGATTTAATAATAAAGTCAAA
>URTN01000157.1 GCA_900550795.1 uncultured Mollicutes bacterium | reverse complement strand
GTACAACAATCTTTTTATAATTAGGATTAGTTTCATAGTATTTGAAGTCATCGTAATGCAACGAATCATATCCCGTTCCAATATTTGCAGCAAATCCACAAGACCCGTTAGTATTTGGAGACCTTTTGAAATTAGCTTGAGCAGTAGTCAAAATTGATTTTCCATCAATAAAGAGGGTGCATTGGTTATCGTTGGCCATAACTCTAACTATATGCCAATCAGCCCAGGTAAAACTATCGCCCATTGCAGCTGGAAGTCTTACCGTGCTAGCCCAGCCATTAGATTCAGCCCCATATTCCCAGAAGCCAATCGCATAGTTAGTAAAGCAAATGCCTCTGCCTTTAAAAGTATGGTGGGCAGATTCAGGTTGTTCGTTTTGAACAAAGAAAGGAATCATTGAATTTATTGTCAAATGTTTTCCCAGTTCGGAAGGATAGGCATCGATGTATTGCTTAGATGTCATATTGGTATCGGCTCTGACTTTAACTTCAAAAACATAATTTTTGGAATTAGAGTCGCCATAAAGGAACTTGCCAAAATCGCTAGGATTGTTATGTCTTTTATATTGGATGTGGTCTTGGCCGTTAAATAACCAACCAAACTTGGTTAGATCTCCATCAGCATACGTGTAGGCAGATCCTCCTTTAGCATAAGACCATCCATCTTTAAGTTCGCCATTAAAATCATCATAGAACGATAGGTTATAGCTATGTTCGGTGTCGACTTCGCCTTCGGCAAAAGTTAAAGAAGCGTTGGAATTAGGCAAGGCTAGGGTAGCTCCAAGAAAAGCTATCCCCAAAAAGCGAATAAGTGATTTTTTCATAATATTCCCACTTTCTTTTTTTGTTAACATAATTTTAGATTTCTTTAATAAACGCAAAAAGCCAAACTCTAAAAGAATAATTCTTTTATTTTTAATCTTTGCTATAAGCATCGGTTTCTTATTCATTATTAAAATATATGAAAAACAAATAATTTACGGATAAATTCTAATATTTTTTATCTTTTCTATAATTCTTTTTAAGTTTAATATCAAGTTATCAAATTATTAATTATTGTTTATGAAAGCAGTACTAAATCGCGATTTCTCGCCAAATTACAAGTTATATAGAGTCTCTGTCGATAGGGATAGAAGCGGCCTTTTTTACCGCATTATATTTACAGGCTACGAAGAAGATGGAAGAAACCATTACCTAAAAAGAAGCGAACATAATTCATATATGTTTACCTATTGCATTAAGGGGCATGGCTATATCAAATACCATAACAAGATAAATGAGTTCAAAAAGGATGATCTAATCTTTATCAACTGTATGGATGAACATGAAATGTGGACTGATAAAGATGGGATGACTTTGATATATATCCACCTTCAAAGCCCAGCTCTAGAATCTTTCCTTGATTATGTTTATAACACGACCGGAAACATCATAAAAATTCCTAATGATTCAATTGGATTTGTCCCAACAATAAAAGGAATACACAAATCAATAGATGAAAAGAAGTTCGATGAATATGAAGCATCGGAAAAGATTTATGAATTGATGCTTAGGTTAAGAAAGCATGTGCATAACATGTCTAACTATATAACTTACGCCCCTGAAACGGTTAGAAGGGCGACTGAATACATAAAAGATAATCTAGATTCCAAATTGACTCTAGATGAAATATCAGAACAAGTAGGTTTGTCTAAATTCCATCTAGAAAAGAAATTTAAGGAATGCCTAGGAATGCCTATTGGCCAATATGTAGCAAAGAAACGACTAAAGAAAGCGCAGCAACTATTAATCCAAACCGATTCAAGCGTTTCTGAAATAGCAACAGCGGTAGGTCTATTAGATTCACAGGTATTGATAAGGATGTTTAAAAAATACCTAGATACAACCCCATATCAATATCGAATCAAATTCCAGATTAAATATTAAAAAGGCTTAACCAAGTAGAAATTAACTACACGGGTTAAGCCTTTTATTTTACTTAGATGTTTGAAGTTAGAGTAAGCGCAATTGAAGACAAGTCTAGTTTTCTTAGTTCTTTCTTCTTTTCCTCAGCTTCTTTAGTTTTCCCTTCTCCTAATAAAGCAAATATTTCTAGTTCAAGAGATTTAATCGTATTGACCCTATCGATATCATAGGCAAATGGAAGCCTAGTCGGAGCCCCAACACCAAAATAAGAATCTAAATCCCTATTCTCATACAAATCTTTACCAGTCTCATATAAAGCATCTAATTTAGCTTTTGCTTCTTCTTTTCTATTAAGAAGTTCATAACATTTAGCAGCAAAATAGAAATTTGGATTTGGACACGCCAAGGAAGAAATTCCTTTTTCCAGATATTCATTCATCTTACTAGTTTCACCTAGTTCTTTGCTAACTAATGCCAATTTGTAATAAAGGTGAGAATTATCCACATGCAAGGTAATAGTTTCATGATAATTCAATGGATAATCTAGGCCGATTAGATAATATTCTTTAGCCTTTTGGTAATTACCTTTATTAAATTCATCATTGCCTAACAAGAAATATAGGTTTGAGTGAAGAGAGGTTAAGTTGCCTTCTCCACCTTCATAAGTATGGAAACTATGTGTCTTTAACATAGAAATAGCTTTTTCATATTGTTTTAAATCAACTAGATAAGAAATATATTTAGTTAAAACATCATCCCTAGAACTAGCTACATCCAAATTGGATTCAATGAATTTTACCCTATCTTCTAGAGGGATATTCAAGCTCGCTTCCATCATTACTAATTCATAGAACACTCTTCCATTTTTAGAAAGTTCGAATGCTTCCTTTAATAAGATATAAGCTTCTTCTTTCTTGTTTAGATGGTCAAAATAAGCAAGAGAGAGATTCCTTAATGATGGATAATAAGTAATCTTTTCATTAACCTTTTCGAATAAGGAAGCCGCTAATTCATATTGATCACGATGGTAATATAGGCACCCCATGTAGTAATTAGCCATAGGAGTTGAAGCGGATTTTAAGACAATTACATCGAAATCATCATTAGGGAAGCAATGATATGGATCTGCTTTTTCAGCCATATCGATATATCTAGTTTCTTCTCCATCGTTTTTAAGTTTATGAACATAGGCTAAATAATAATAGACAAGTGGGTTCTTATTAGAT
>URTN01000156.1 GCA_900550795.1 uncultured Mollicutes bacterium | reverse complement strand
ATAATAGGGAGTCTAACTCTATTCTTGCTTAATAGTTCATTTCGCTTAGTAACTGAGATGAATACTAAACAGATTAAAGAAAGGACAAAGAAAACAATAGGCAAGATCATTTTTCTTTCCTCATGTAACGTTGGGTCCTATCGGTTGGAGAAAGGGGATTAGACATAATAATTAGATTTGCATCCAAGGCAGGACGGATATAGTTCTTATGTAAACCTAATCTAGATTTTAGATTAAGCATTTCTAATAATTCTGCAGCGCAATAGAATTTACCCTTTTCCATCTTTTCTAACATTCCTTCGACTTTATTAGAAACTGTAATGGCTTTCTTTACTCCTTTATGGGAAAGTTCATCCAAAGAAGAATCTACTAATTCAAAGAAATAGCTAAAGAAAGAAGTACAGTCACCTCTAGAAGCGCTCTCCTCTAGAGATTCATTAAGTTTTTCTTTGCTTCTAGATAATAATTTAGCAAGAGGGATTTGCCTTAATACCCCGCAATATTTACCCAGGAATGCCTTTGAATATAAATATGCTAGGATGATATTTGAATTTGAATATGGGGCAATTGAAATAATTTCAAAGAAAGAAAGGGCAGCAAATATAAGCGGTGAAGATGCCCCGTCTTTGCTTTCGAAGAATTTATGGAGTCCCTTTAATAATTGGTCAATCTTATTATGAGGAGGGATTTGGAATGGGAAATCATCTAATTTCTTAGCCATTCTATTTGGCACTCCATCAACAAAATAAGTCTTCTCGAATTTTTCTATTGAAGCAATATCATTTGGATCAAAACTAGATAATCTAGATAATAACTTATAAATCGCATCGGCTTGTTTTGGCTCGTTTACCTTTTCTCCTCTAGAAAGAGCCCTTATCTTGCTTTGGCTAATCTTTATTCCAGTTAATTCTAAAAGATAACTAGTCTCATTCGCATCTAAAATTGCTTTAGGATAAGACATATTCAAAGTTGCTAATTTGCCACATTTATAGGCAATTGAACAAATAAGATCGAGGATGTTTTTATTAACGGTATATATACATTTGTATAGAGGTATTACTTTTTCCATAACGATATTTTAAATGCTGATTCAAACAAATAAAAGAGAGAAGTTATATATTTTCTTCTATATCTTTATTAGGTAATAAAAAAAGGACCTAGAATTTAATCTAGATCCTTAACCTATATGTTGATTATAGATATCTCTTTTTGTTCTTTATTGAATCAAGAATCAATTCAACAAATTTATCTAGAGAAACAGTTACTTGCTTTTGCTCGCCAAATACACGATAGGTAACAGAATTATCTTCGACTTCCTTATCACCTAGAACTAGGGTAAATGGAACTTTCTCGATTTGGGCATTCCTTAATCTATAGCCAAGCTTTTCATTAGAATCATCTAATTCAACCCTGACTCCGTTTTGCTTTAATACTTCTTCTACTTTCTTAGCATATTCGCCTTGGATAGAAGGATTTACTGGAAGAAGCTTTACTTGAACTGGGCTAAGCCAAGTTGGGAAGGCTCCTCCATAGTTTTCGATTAAGATACCGATAAATCTTTCGATGGAACCAAATACGACTCTATGTAACATGACTGGTTCGACTTTGTTCCCGCTTTCATCGATATAGTAGCAGCCAAATCTATGAGGCAAGTTTACATCTAGTTGGATAGTTCCACATTGCCAAGTCCTGCCCGTTGAATCCTTTAATTTGAAGTCAAGCTTTGGACCATAGAAAGCCCCATCTCCAGGATTAATCGTATATTCATGTCCAGAATGCTTGCAGGCTTCCGAAAGTATACGTTCACTTTCATCCCAGAACTTCTTCTCGCCGATATAGTCATCTGGTCTAGTGGATAAGACGATTCTATAGGTTAATCCAAATACGTTATAGACTTCATCAAATAGGTCCATGACTCCCTTGATTTCATCTTCAAGTTGGTCGAATCTGCATAATATATGTGCATCATCTTGGGTAAAGGCCCTGACTCTAAATAATCCATTTAGGGCTCCGCTAGCTTCATGGCGGTGGACGTGTCCTAATTCACCAATCCTGACTGGTAAATCCTTATAGGAGTGGAGTGAATTGTTATAAACAAGCATGGCACCAGGACAATTCATTGGCTTGATGGCAAAATCTTTGTCATCAATCTTAGTGGTGTACATGTTTTCCTTATAATGATCCCAGTGTCCGGAAGTCTCCCATAATTCACGAGATAACATGGTTGGGGTTTCAATTTCTTGATAACCTCTTCTAGTATGGACTTCTCTCCAATAGGAGATTAATTCATTCTTCAAAATCATTCCTTTTGGAAGGAAGAATGGGAATCCTGGACCATAATCAGAAATCATGAATAATCCTAATTCCTTGCCTAGTTTTCTATGGTCATTGGCTTTTCTTTTTTCTAGTACTTCTAGGTAATTGTCTAATTCTTCTTTGCTGCTCCAGCAAGTTGCATAGATTCTAGTAAGTTGCTTATTCTTGCTATCCCCTCTCCAATAAGCTCCTGCTAAAGAAAGGATCTTGAAATGCTTCAAGTAGGAAGTTGATGGGACATGAGGACCTCTGCACAAATCGACAAAATCACCTTGTCTATAGATGGAGATTACTCCTTCTAGTTCATTGATATGTTCGACTTTATATGGGTTATCTTTAAATATTTCCAAGGCTTCTTCTTTAGTGACATCTTCCCTTTTGAAAGGAATATTTTCCTTTGAAAGTTTCTTCATCTCGTCTTCGATTTTCTTAAAATCGGCATCAGAAATCTTTTCATCTCCAAAATCGATATCGTAATAGAATCCTTCTTCAATAGCTGGGCCAAATCCTAGTTTTGCATTTGGATATAGATGCATGATAGCCTGTGCCATTAAGTGTGAGCAGGAGTGGTTAAGAATTTCAAAACCATCCTTATCTTCGCTCATTATGAAACTAACTTCATCTCCATCTGAAAGAATGTGATTCATATCGTATTCAGTTTCATTTACCTTATATGCGATAGCCTTATTCTTCTTTTCTGGATCTGCAATCTTAGCAAATCCGAAACCATTGATGTTATCTTCGACTTCAAATGATTTCCCTTGATATTTAATTATCATTTCTCTTCCTCCAATAAAAAAGCGTCCCTAGCAAATAAGGACGCTAGAAATAACGC
>URTN01000155.1 GCA_900550795.1 uncultured Mollicutes bacterium | reverse complement strand
AAACAAAAAAGAAAAAAGGCCCCCAAAAATAAAAGTTTTATTAGTTAGAGCCTTTTTCATAATTGTTTATTAGATTTTGTGGTAGTCGCCGAATAAAACGCCATAGTTGCAGGCGCCTTTATAGGCGGTTAGATCTACTAAAGAAGATGCAGAATTGTTTTGAATTAAAGTAGCGGCTAGATAGCCTTCGTTTTTCATGATTTCAGTTGGGGTAGGTGAATCGGTTGCATTAGCAAGGCCTTTTGCACCTAAGATAGCATATTCAGTCCTTTGTAACCCTGTTGGTTGACCAGCGGCATTAACGGCAGGACAGACAAAATCTCTTTCGCCTTTTGCATTTGTTGCAGCAAAGAAAGCCATGCTTGCTTGATTAGAGAAAGCATAGTTGTTGCCAAAGAATGTATTTCCTAAAGCTGAGCAAAGTTCCCTACCTTTTAGATATTGTTGTTCAGGTGTGGTTGCTCCTGCAAATCCAGCGGCTTTGGCATAGACATCAGCATAGCCATCGACTGTGCTATAGACAATGTTGTCACCTTTTCTAACGGTAACATTAACCCCACCTTTATTATAAGGAAGAGTAATGCCTTCTTCGTTTATTGGAAGATTTACCATTAAGAAATTGAATTTAGAAACGTTATTGTCTTTTCTTAAGAAGCTCATTCCGATGGTGGCAAACAATTGGTCGAGATTAATTAATTGGCCAGCAAGCGTGGTGGCGCTATAAGCATCGAACCATCCACCTTTTCCTTCTGATTTATTTGAAAGGAAGGACTTATTGTCGATATTGACTTCGGTTTTGCCTAATTTTGAGATATCTGAAATATAAGCTGAGAAGTCTTCAGTTCTTGGATTTAAGAATAGAAGAGGTCCACCGGCATTAACAAGTTCACTGTTTGTAATATTGATGGTTCCGCCGGCATAGCAATAGATTGAAGCGTTAAATGTATCACGGAAACGGCAGGAATTAACATTTAATGTAGGTTGGACATCGTAAGTAGAATTTCCAACTGTCTCATTACCAACGGCCATTAAAGCCATATAGAACTTGGAGACATTGACATTATTGAAACTAGAAGTGACTTCTGTCTTCATAAACATAGGTCCACCAATTTTGATAGTAGATTCAGCAGATACACCTAAATTGCCAGATACTTCCAAATCTTGGATATCAAAGTTGCACTTAGCTGGATCAACGCCTTCTGCAAATGAACCATAGAATAAAGTAGAGTGGGAAGAAATTGGTTCACCGGCATCTTGAGCAGTACCTGTAGAACTTTCGGTCAATATATCTGGGAAGCAATCAGGGTCTTTTTTATTATCATTCAATGCTAAATGATGTGAATTTCCATAGATAACAACGCTTTCTTCTTTGTCGAATGTGTGGTCAACAATATGAATCCAGTCTTTGAAACTGCCTTTTACATTGCTAGAAACGGCATCATCTCCCCAAAAATAGGAAGAGATTAAATCGCTCTTATTGAATGTAATGTCATTTTGGAAAACAATAGCAGTGGTTTCTGGGATTGAATTCTTTTCTTTGAATTCCTTTAAATCGTTATTAAAAGTAGAATCATAATAAGGATAATAACTAGCCTTGCAATTTGCTAAGGCATATAAATCAATCCCTTTTGTAGCGTTATAGGCATTGACAACATTTACCTTATATTCGATTGGCTTTAAAGCAGGATTGCTATCGACTTTTAAAGTGATAACGAATGAACCTGTTACATCGCTTTTGAATTTTAATAAGCCGTTCTTAAGGAAACTACCTGCATTTTCAATGTATTTAGAAGCATCTAATTCTGCTTCTTTTCCATCTTCTTTAATGGACATAGAAACACCAGCTGGAAGGAAGTTAATAACCATAGGGGTGTTATTTTCGTCCAAGGCATTTATCTGAGGAAGCAAGTTGGCTTCGTTTTGATTACCAATGTAATAAAGTCTATTTTCAAGGAAGCCAGATTCTAGGTTTTCTTCACTTGATGATAATTTAGAGTTAGTAAAAGAAGCCTCTACCGAATGGGAATAGGAAGCATTTTGGCTCCAGCTAACTATTTCATATTCATGGTCGATAACATCATAAGTGATAGAATCTTCAAACGAACGATCGTCAACTTTATATGTAACAGTAAAGACTTTCCCTTTTGCTAGGGTAGAGGTATCAATTTCAGTATAGGTGAAATAACTTGTCTTTTCAGATACTTTGATTGTTTCGATTTCTTCATTGCTTTTATTTAATGTCTTGACCTTCAAATTTGAATAATCAGGAGTACTATCTAAATAAAAAGATGAGGCAATCGAGCCCTCAACTATCTTAATGCTTTCAATTGTTTTGTCTTCTTCGCTAGTTCCATCGTTACATCCTGCGAGGGCGATGATGGATAAACTGCTTAAGGTTAGAAGAGCGATTTTATTATATTTTTTCATTTTTTATTTACCAACCTTTCCTAAAAACGCTTCATGTAATAAAATTTGTGCTTTTTTAACATCGTCACGATCGATGTAACAAGAAATATTTATTTCTGAGCAAGATGTCATTTCAACATTAATACCATTGCTGCTTAATGTATTGTATGCTTTTTGGAACATTCCACGATTATTTTTAATTCCAACCCCAATAACCGATACTTTACCAATGTTACCACGGACAATGATACGATCAGCATTTAACTGTGGTTTTAAATCATTGATAATATCAACGACAGTAGGAACATCAACATCACTAATAACTAGTGAAATATCCATTCTTCCGCCTCCAACTAATGCTTGATTAAATACATTTACATTAACGCCAGCATCAGCAATTTTTTCAAATAAGCTTCCCGCACTATTGTTGGTGGCATCTACTTTAACTAAAGTGATCCGCGCTTCATTTTGTGAACCGGTGATTCCGGAAATAATTAATTGATTTAAATTTTCTTTCATAATGCGCTCATCTCCTATAACATATGTCCCTTTAGTGTCTTCAAATGAAGAACGGGCGTGAATTGCAATATTGTGACTAGCTGCTAATTGAACACAACGGTGATTTAAAACTTTAGCACCATTTTTAGCTAGTTCCAGCATTTCTGCATAACTGATACAATCCAATTTAAGAGCATCAGGAACTAATCTTGGATCAGCAGTGTAGATTCCATTTACATCACTGTATAT
>URTN01000154.1 GCA_900550795.1 uncultured Mollicutes bacterium | reverse complement strand
TAACAGGTACCTTTTTTCTTACCTTTGATCACACCCTTGTTTGTTACTGTTGCAATCTTTGTATTGCCTGACTCAAATGCGATCTTACGGTATTTTGCAAAATTCTTGCCGGATTTCTTCACCGTTACCTTTAAGGTTGTTTTCTTACCTTTCTTTAAGCTGACTTTTGATTTTGCCTTTAATGAAAAACTTGAAGAAAGTAAATTGAAGGAAATCGAGGCTTTAGTCAATTCCAAAATCGAAGAAGGAATCGAAGAAAAGACTCTTATCCTTCCAATAGAAGAAGCTAGCAAATTAGGCGCTGAGATGGAATTTGAGGAGAAATATGGAGATAAGGTTAGAGTTGTTACCTTCTCTTCTTTCTCAAAGGAATTCTGTGGTGGAACACATGTTAAAAATACCGCTGACATCGGCTTATTCGTTATTGAAAGCGAAGGCGCTTCTAGTAGCGGAGTAAGAAGAATCCAAGCCTATACTTCTAAATCTGCTTTCTCATATTTATTGGCTAAGAAAGAATTGCTATCCAAGATTGAAAATTCTTTAGGAAATATTGCTGATAAAGATATCGAAAATAAGGTTAATTCCTTACTTAATGACAACTCTTCCTTGATGAAAGAAAACAATTCCCTTAAGGATAAATTGTCTTCATTAAAGGCAAAAAGCCTTGATTCTAATTGGAGTGAAGTTAATGGAACCATGTTGTTCTCCAAAGTTATCGAAGGAGAAAGGAATGATTTGTTGACTTTAGGCGATAACTTAAAGGGAAAATATCCAAATTACGTTATTGTTCTTGCTTCTTCAAGTAAGCCAAAAGGAGCCTTGGTAATATTTGCTAAAGGCAAGCTTGGTGCAAATAAGGTCATGAAGTCAATTGCCCCAATTCTAGCTGGAAATGGTGGCGGAAAAGAAGAGATGGCTTCAGGTTCGGTTTCTGATTTATCTAGATTCGATGAGGCTATTTCCAAAGTTAAGGAGCTTATCAATGAATAAGGTTCTAGGACTTGATTTGGGTACTAGAACGCTAGGTATTGCTATTTCCGATGTCTTGGGCATCGCCCATGGCTATGAAGAATTTAGGTTCCTAGAAGGAGCCTATAAACAAGCCATTAAAAGAGTACTTGAAGTTTGCGAAAAAGAAAAAGTAACTGAAATTGCCCTTGGATATCCACTTAATATGGATGGAAGCGAAGGCGAAAAGGCTTTATCTAGTAAAAGATTCAAGAATAGTTTGCTTGAAGCAAATCCAAATCTTAAAATTAGTTTGGTCGATGAAAGAATGACAACGATAATTGCCACCAAAAGATTACTTGAAGCCGATTTGAGTAGAAACAAAAGGCATAAGGTAATTGACAAGCAAGCTGCTGTTGTCATCCTTGAATTTTATTTACAAAGAAAGGAATTTGAAAACAATGCTTGAGCCAATTAATGACGATGATATCGTTATAACTGACGAAAATGGCAATGAACAATTATGCAAGATATTGTTCTATTTCCATAACGACAATAGAAATAAGGATTATTATTTCATCTTTAAGCAAGAAGATCCTGATTCCGTCATAGTTTTATCTAGTGAAGACGGAAATAGTTTCCAAGAATGTAGCGACGAAGAATTCGAGGAAGCACAGGAAGTATTTGAAGCTTATAATGAAGATCCAAAGATACAACAGGTAAAGAATTAAAACTTATCTTGTTAGTAGTAATGGTAAATAATATAATTTGCTAGACATAGAAGGAAGAAATATGGCAAACAAGAAAATAACACTTACAAAAGAAGCTAGAGAAGAATTAAATCAAGAATATCGTCATTTGATTGACGTCGAACGTCCTGATGTTATTGAAAAACTTCAATTAGCAAGATCTCAAGGCGACCTTTCCGAAAACGCTGACTATGACGCAGCTAGAGATAGGCAATCCCAAATCGAAGCTAGAATCACCGAATTAGAAAGAATATTCCAAAATTCAGTCGATGCTGATGAATCAGTAGTTTCTGATAAAGTTGGTATTGGTTCAATCGTTGAATTCAAGAATGTTTCCGATAACGAATCCAATAGAATCAAAATCATTGGTAATATCGGTGCTGATCCAATGGCTGAAACCCCAACAGTCTCCAATGAATCCCCATTAGGAAGAGCTTTATTAGGACATAATGTCGGTGATAAGGTATCTATTGCTTGTGAAGAACCTTACATTGTTGAAATAACTGATATTTCTAAATAATTTTTGTACCCTTTTTAAACATTGACCTCCTACTTAATAGTAAGGAGGTTTTTTATTATGAAGACAATCATAATAATTGTATGTATGGCCATGGTAGGGTTAGTGGCCTTTGGCTTTACTAGCAAAATAATGGATGGGGAGATTATTGATCAAGCCGTTACTTCATCTATGAATACCAATATGATAACTTTAACTATTTCAGGAGAAGTAGTTAGACCTGGGTCGTATGTTTTAAAAGAAGGATCTACTTTAAATGATTTAGTTTTAGCCGCGTCTGGACTAACTGGGAATGCTGATTTACTCGCATTTAATTTGGATTATGTGTTAAAAGATAAGGAATATTATATTGCTCCGGTTTACGATAACAGCAATACATGTTCAGATAAACCAATCGAAAAGACTAATATTAATTTAGATGATGCTTCTACAATGCAAAAGATTGCAGGGTTTTCAAAAACTGTTTCGGAAGCAATTGTGGCCTATAGAAGTGCAAATCCCTTTAAGGCGATTGAAGAGATAAAGGATGTTACAGGGATAGGTCCTGCAACATATACTTCTGCTAGGAACAAAATTACCATCCGCTCCAGTGGGGTTTGATATTATGAAAGCCCTGTTCCTGCTTCTTGGGCTTTCATGTGGATGCTACTTAGGATTTTATATAAAGTCTTTAACATCCATCTACATAGGCTTATTAAGCCTCATAATTTGCCTTTTTTCTTTGTTTAAGAAGCAGGGTGGATATTTTATAGTCCCTTTTTCGATAGGCTTGATTTTAAACGTTATTTGTTTAGAGCCATCCTTAGGAAAAGGGACATTTTCCTTATTGGTAATCCAAAGAAAGGAAAATTATGTAATATGTAGTAATTTCCTACATAGATTCATTGTTTATGATAAAGAAAATGCTTTTGAAGTAGGAGACTTTCTAAAGGTAAACGGGAATATAAAAGAATTGCTTATAAC
>URTN01000153.1 GCA_900550795.1 uncultured Mollicutes bacterium | reverse complement strand
CCTATCTCCCATTTGGGAGTTATATTAGAATCAATTTCTTCAAGCAATTTTTTATCTTGCTTGGTTAACTCTATTTTACTAAATAAGTCAGGACGATGCTTTCTAGTTAAGTATAAGGATTGTTTCCTTCTCCATTTGTTAATGGCTTGATGGTTCCCACAATACAATATGGCAGGAATTTTCTCCCCATTGAAATCATATGGTTCAGTGTATTGGGGGTATTCTAATAAATCTGAATTGAATGATTCATCTTCTAATGATGAAGATGATATGGCCCCATCTAAAAGACGTATAACGGAGTCGGATATTCCCATTGCAGGTATTTCTCCGCCTGTAAGGATATAATCTCCTATTGAGATGGATTCATCGCAATAGGAATTTACTCTTTCATCGATTCCTTCATAATGGCCACAGACTATTATTAGATGATCTAGATTTGAGAAGCGCTTTGCGTCTGCTTGGCAGTATGTTTTGCCTCTAGGAGACATTATTATTGAATAGGAAGTAGGTGTTTTAACACTAGACAAGGCATCAACAATAGGCTGCGCCTTTTGGACTAAACCAGCTCCTCCTCCAACTGGAGGGGTATCTGTACGGTTATATTTGTCTTTTGTAAAATCACGAATATTTACTAATTCGATTTCTACAAGTCCTTTTCCGATTGCCCTTTTGATGATGGAATTAGATGTAAAACCTTCAAACATCTCCGGGAATAAGGTTAAAATGCTTATTTTCATAACATTCCCGGCACGACTAGAATTGTGATCTCTTTCTTCTCTAGATCAATATTAAGCAAATAATCATCTACAAAAGGCACGAAGAAATCCTTTTTCTTCTCTCTTCCAACCCTGAGGATTGATTTCGGAGCGTAGGTTAAAACGTCTTTGACTACGCCTAGTTTGTTTCCTTCTTTATCTAGGACGGTGCAGTCCAATAAAGAAGCAATCCTATAAGTTCCTTCTGGCATAGGAGCTTCGTCTTTATCCATATAAATATTAAATCTATAGAGGGATTCTACATCATTTATTGTTGGATGGTTTTTTAATGTGATTGTAGTGGAATTCGCCCCGAATCTAACAGAAGTGATTTCATCCTCGAATGTTTCTTTTGTCTTCGGATTTTCTAAAAGGAGCTTCCTGCCCTTTATGTATCTATCTTCGATAAAAGAGGTCTCTGGGATAATCTTTACTTCTCCTTTTAAGGCGAATGGCTTTCCGATGTATCCAATTAACAATTTTTCCATATTAACCAAAAAAACGAGAATTACTTCTCGCTTTCTCCGCTATCTTTATTATCATCGAAGCTTTCAAACTTCAAATGGATGCGTTGGTTGGAGTTGTCTGCTTTGCCAGCGATGGAAACAATTTCTCTAAGTGCGTTGGCGACAGCACCCTTTTTGCCGATAAGACGAGCAGTGTCTTCATCTTCGGCAACGATAAGGACGGTGACGTCTCTGTCTGTTTCACCTGGGAGAGTACGAATCATTATTGATTCTTTGTGCTCTACAAGTGGATCGATGAGAGGATGAAGCAATGCTTCGTAGTCTCTGTCCATTATTTACTTACCTTTTTGCCTGCGCTGAATTTGGCCATGATGCCTTTTCTTGTGAAGATAGCTCTTACTGAATCACTTGGAAGAGCTCCGTTATTTAACCACTTGAGGGCTAATTCTTCGTTAACAAGGGCTTTTTCTTCGCCTTGCTTTGGATCATAGGTGCCGATTTGTTCGACGATTCTGCCATCTCTAGCATAATGAGAATCAGCGGCGACGATACGGTAGACTGGATCATCATGACGTCCGATTCTAGTTAATCTGATTTTTACCATAATTTTTAATTCCTTTACTTTTTAAGCAGGAGTATTCTATTATCCATTGGTATAGGTGTCAAGCATTTTTACTTAACCCATATATTTATTATAAATAAATAGGAATGTTTTACTTGCTTTATGCTCACCATATGGCATAGAATTATCAACGCGCTTAAAGCGCTACGCAGGCTCCGCTACCTAACGTCACAAGGGTATGAACCTGAGGAGAAAACAAACTTAGCTAAAGGAGGAATATTCATGAACAATAATATCGTTAATGAAATTACTGCCCGTCAGCTTCGCCATGACATACCTTCTTTCTCTTCTGGTGATACAATCAGAGTTTATGTTCGTATCATTGAAAACAAGAAGGAGCGTAATCAGGCTTTCGAAGGCGTCGTTATGTCTAGACGCGGTGGTGGAGTTTCCGAAACTTTCACCGTTAGAAAGATCTCTTCTGGCATTGGTGTCGAACGCACCTTCCCATTAAACTCTCCATCCATTTCCAAAATCGAAGTGGTCAAAAGAGGTAAGGTTAGAAGAAATAAGATTACATACATGCGCAAGCTTTCTGGTAAGGCCGCACGTATTAAAACCATCGACTAATCTATTAATAAATTTACATGTGACGACCGTCTCGAAAGGGGCGGTTTTTTGTTTCTCTTAGGTAACGCAATAAGAAAAGAAAAAATATTTTCATTGACATAAATTTAGAAAACTTAAATTGACAAATTTTTATTTATAATGGTATGCCTAACGATAAATATAAATTAGTTAATAAAATTAAGTGTTAAATAGATTTATTATTTTCTCAAACTAGCGGATAATAATAACTGAACGGAATAAAACTTGAGTTTTATATCTTGCTGAGGTTAGTAATGGTTATTTGTGTTGGAGAGATCTTATTGGATATTACCAAAAAAGAAGGTGAATCCAATTTGGAAATGGTAGGAGTTCCTGGAGGGGATTGCTTTATTGTTTCTGCTAATATTGCTCGCAATGGAGGGGATACTTCTTTTTATGGAGTTACCGGAAATGACTATTTTGGCAAGACCTTGATTGATAAAGCGAAGGCATACCCATTTAAGGGGACTCATATTTTTAGTAGTGAAGAAGCAAATACTACCCTTGCGATCAATTACGAAGAAGAAGGAATATTACATACCGAGTATATTAGAAATCATGGAGCAGATTATCAATTTGATAAAGATTTAAAATTATCAATCCATCAAGGTGATATTGTTCATTTTGGTTCCTTTTTGCTAACAAACAAGAAGGGACGTGTAGTTATTAACTCCTTTTTGAAACAAATTAAAAAGAACAAATGTTTTTCTTCTTTTGATGTCAATTTGAAACTCGATTTATATAAAAATAAAGTAGAAGCCAGGAACATTTA
>URTN01000152.1 GCA_900550795.1 uncultured Mollicutes bacterium | reverse complement strand
GCCCGCAAAAATACTCTCCTTGCGTGCTTTATCACTTTTTCGTGCATCTGCTTTTTGCTTTCGCATAACACTTAATGCCTGGTATGCTTTTTCCACAGTTTCCTGCTCGGCCTGCGTTTTTATCTCCGGAATGGGTGCTACACGTACTTTAGCAAAATCTAAAATCTTCATAACGACATAAGCCCTTTTTATACCACTGACAATTTCTGCAGCTTGCCTCAAATACCTCTTTTGTCAGATATTGTTTTGCATGCTGTTGCAATTCCTCATAGGAATAGGTCTCTTTCTCAAGTAAATGTAATGGTTCTAACAGTTGTTGATCCTTGCTTTTCACATGATTCATTTCATCCACACAAAATACATCATCTTTTAAAAGCAAGGTTGAACACGATTCTTTTAATATTGGTCCATTCAATAAGAAAGCACGTTCTTTTTTATTGATAGATTTCCTATGCGTAGATAATTTAACTGATGGCGATTTGGAATTCTTAAAGGAATATTCAATTAAACTCATCTCATTAGAAGAAGCTTCTTTTGGATTAAGCGAGCCTAGGTTAAAGTCTTTATTGCCTTTAATTTATGATAAGAAAACATCCTCTCTTTATTATTTTTCTTTTAAAGGGGGACTGCCTTCTTTATATAAAAAATCCCTAAAAATATTAGAAAAAGAAGTAAAACACTCAATATAGACACATGTTCATTTTAGTGATAATCTTTTTTTGTTATGAAAAGCTTACGCGTAGAAAAAACTAAAGAAGATATAAGAGAAGAGACCTTAAGATTGCTTAAGAAAAACACTTTTCAAGGCGTTACGGTCAAAGATATTACTTCCAATTTAGGATTATCTAGATCGACATTTTATTTACATTATGAAAATGTATCGGATGTCATCGACGATGTGGAAAACATCATTGTTTCTGATATTTCGAAGATAATATTCAAGCATTCTACCGGCAATTATCTTGCAGGTTTATATGAAACCGCTAACTATTTAAAAGATAACGCGACTAAAATACAGACGGTTGTCAATGTTTCCCAATCCCATTTTACATATAAGATAAAGAAAACTTTCGAACCAATCGTAGTCCAAACCATTGCCCCTCATCTTAGAGGCGATGAAAAAACTAAAAAGTATGTAGGAATCTTTCTTTTTTTCGCAGGGGTAGGGGTTTTCCGTGCTTGGTGCGATTCTGGATATGATGTCCCGATTGAAGATTTAATAAAGACATTTGTCATTAATTTCAGCCCTTTAATAAAGGATTAATAACTACTTAAGATAACTCCCTATCACTACCCTAAAGAATTTAGGGTAAAATATGTTTGCTTCTATGGCAATTCTATCTAACAAAAACAAAGACGCTCCAACTCCAACAAACAAGAAAAAGACTGTTAAATATGTTTTATATATTTTAATCGTCTTGATAGCTACGGCTATTTCTTTGACATTGTCTTTATGGGGCGATCAATTTGGAAAGGTTATTGATGCTTTCTCGAAGGCCGATTGGGTATATATGGTCATCATTATTGGCATGGTTTTCCTTTCTTATTGCGTGGATGGGGTCATTATTTGGGCTTTTTGCCGTCTTTATACTAGACAATATAAATTCCATCAAGGCCTAGCAGCTTCTTTTGTTGGACAGTTCTATAGCGATATTACTCCTGGGGCAAGTGGGGGACAGGTCATGCAGGCCTATACCTTGAAATCGCAGGGATTAGTTATATCTAATGCCGCTTCTATTATGGTAATGTGGTTTATTATTTACCAGGCCGCCCTTATTTCTTTTGATATATTCGCGATTGGATTTGAATGGAACAGGATTATGGATATCAAATCCATGGACTTTGCTATATTCGATTGGAAATTATCGATTCCTATGCTTCCTTTGATTATTGTAGGGTTCGTACTTAATATATCGGTTATATTTCTTCTTTTAGGCATGTCTTATAGCCACAAATTCCATAATTTCATCTTAAATCATGTGATTGGATTCCTTGGCAAGATAAAGCTTATCAAGAAGCCTGACCAGGCTAGAGAAAACCTTAGGGTTCAAGTTGAGAACTTCAAGATTGAACTTAGACGTCTACAATCTAATATCCCTATAGTTATTTTGCAGTTTATCTTGTTCTCAATCATGATTCTCCTTAGGAATTCAATTCCTTATATTGCTGGTATGGCACTTAAGGCTTTTGATACCTTTGATGCCTATAAATTATTCCATGCCGCTTTCTTGTCTAGTTTCCATCAAATGATTACAGGACTTATCCCTCTTCCTGGATCTGCCGGTGTTTCTGAACTTTTCTATCAATACTTGTTCTTCAATTTCTTTGGGGAACAAACATATGTAAGCTCTACTCTTATTTTATGGAGAACAGTAACCTTCCATATTCCTTTATTGGTTTCTGGATTAGTTGCCGCGCTTTATAGGAGCAGGCCAAAAGAGCCAATACATTATGCAAACCGTCAGACATTCGTCGATATCCAGATGGCTACTTTCGACGAAAGAAAGCGCAGTGCAGATACCTTATACGAAACCAGGCAATTATCTAGGAAAGCACTCCAAAATAAGATTGCAGAGACTATGTCTTTTGGAAAGATAAAGAAAGATAAAGAAATATCTATTCCTAAAGAAGAAAATAAAATCGAAGACGTTCCTGCATTAAAGAAGACTTATAAACCTCCAAAGAAGGTTAAGCCTACTAAAGAAAGGAAGTCTAGAAAAAAGCAAAAAGAGGAAGATAATGAAATGCAGAGGTGGGAATTATGAATATAGCCTTATTCTCTGACACATATCCTCCAGAAATTAATGGGGTTGCTACGTCTACCTTCAACTTAAGGAAGACGTTAGTCGAGCATGGCCATAATGTCATAGTTGTAACTACTAACCCGTTTTCTAAATATGTTACTTACCAAGATGGCATTCTTAGGATTCCTGGAATCAAATTAAAAGCATTATATGGATACCGTATGTCTATGTTTTATAACAAGAAAGCCATGGATATTCTTTCTTCTTTCCATCCTGAAGTTGTACATTGCCAGACTGATGCCGGAATTGGTATATTCGGCGGTTTAGTTGCCTCTAAATTCCATATAGGATCAGTCTATACATTCCATACGATGATTGAAGATTATACATATTATGTTACTAAGGGACATTTTGATAGATTTGCTAGGCATGCAGTTAGATTTTTCTTTAGGGGGAAAAGTAATGCCTATACTGAAT
>URTN01000151.1 GCA_900550795.1 uncultured Mollicutes bacterium | reverse complement strand
GCCATATTTCTATATACGGACATATGGGGATATAAAGCATAGTTTTGGAAAACCATCGATATATTCCTATCTTTCGGAGGAACGTAATTCATTAGTTTCCCATCGATATAGAATTCCCCACTGCTAATATCCTCTAATCCTGCAATCATTCTTAAAGTCGTGGATTTACCACATCCAGAAGGACCAACAAATACAATGAATTCCTTATCTTTTATCTCTAGATTGAAATCAATAACGGCGTGGACATTATTTGGATATATCTTATTTATGTTCTTTAAAACTATATTAGCCATCTATTTCCCCCAAATATGCAGATTCCTCAATCCATCTAGACCAGCTATCTTTTGCATATTTATAATCGGAATCTATGCAGAAAGATGGGGTATATTTATCTGGATTAGAATACATTCTCTTATACCAATAACCACCTTGCGGATATAGAGTTGCCTTATTTGCAACGGCAACATTGGCCTTGCTATTTGGAACATATAAACAGTAATTAGAAGCAATATCCAAAACCGATTTCCCAAATCCTGACATATCCTTATAGGCGTTATTTGAAGAAGAATAATCATATTTTAACGGACGTACTGCATTAGAATATTTTGTATAGAGTTCGCAAGAAGACTTCCTTGACATGAATTTAAGGAATTCTTTGGCATCAGAGATATTGCTAGCCGCGCTAGGAATAAAGCAATTGCCAACGAAATCTGCGGTAACTACTTGTTCATTCTTGTCATTAGTTTTATATCCATCATTATGGAGGACATTGTTGCTATCATCGCTAATTTCAGGAACCGCAAACATCTTAAACGTTGGAGAAGATGCATTCATGTATGGCTTCATTTCGTTTTCAAACCAAGATCCATTTAGCATCATTGCAGCTTCATAAGTAAGTAACTTAGATTGTCCTTCAGTAGCATTCATGATCATTGAATTCTCGCAGCAATAATCACTATCAAAGAATATTTCCTTAAGTAAAGTCATCCCCTTTAGTTTGCCTTTAGAAACACTAGGAGCATAAACTTCAGGAGAATCAAACTCATAGAAATTATCCATGTTTGTAATTCCTTCAAAAGAAGTCATCCATCCATCTATTCCATAATATAGATATCCATCAGCCCCATTACCGCAATAGACTAATGGCTTAATCGAATTGCCGCCAAGTTTTGTATTATCTATAGTCTCGCATAAGTCTTTCAATTCTTTTGTAGTCTTAGGCAAATTCCACTTCTTTGCTTCAAAAAGGGTGGAATTATAGACAAAACCATTGATGTTATAATATTCAGGAATACTCCAATAGGAGCCTCGATATTCGCTACTTTTTTTAGCATTATCATCAAGACGGTCTAATAAAGTTTCGCCATTCTCGACTTCCTCTTTCATCAAATCGGACAAGTCATAGATATATCCTTTGGTGGACCAATCATAGATATTCCCAATAGTCCTGTTATAGATCATGATGTCGCTTAAATTGGAGCTTTGTTCTAGTTTGGTCGCCGTTGTCGATGCCATTTCTCTATTTGGAATTAGTTTAACTTTGACATCTTTATGCTCTTCCATGAAGGCTTCAGCTAGTTTTTCATATGGAGTTAAGCCAAACCCACCTTTTACGAATTCTATTTTCAATATACGTTTATCGCCATCTCCATTAGTCCCGCAGCTAGTTAGTAACAATAACGATGTTGCTAATAAAGGTAATGCTTTCTTTAGTTTTGACATGATTAAAATCCTCCTACTTTATTGGAATCAAATATCTTCCTTCTCCTGGATATAATTTGAATTTATATTCTCCATTCGAAGGCAATCTAACTAACATCTTTTGGCCAAATCTATACATAAGTAGCCCTTTGGCGTTATTAAATTTCAATGTAACTTCATCGATTTTATTTTCATATGGATCAGTGAAATTCATTAACATAAAGGCATCATCATTAGTTTCTTTATGCTTAAAACTAGTCAGGAGAGTATCTTCGCTAGCGGAATTTATCTTCACCCTGTCAAAATAATCGACATATTCGACTAAATTGGCAAAGTTTTGGTTATCATAAAGTTCATTCGCATTGAAATAAGTGACATTATCAAAATCATAAGAGGTCAAGACATCTTCAAATGAATGGACTTCGTTATTTACTTGACTAGCTAAATCATAGGTATAGTTATAAGTTCCATCATAATAATTAAATAAGGCAAATTCCCCATCTTTAGCGGATTTGTCCCCTGCATATTCATAATAAGTGAGGTTTCTAGATCCAAATGCCAAAGATGTATAGACTTGGAATCTAAAATCTGCAATAGAGGTCAAATCCCTTAATCCTGTAAAGTCTCCTTTAGTCTGGACAAAACTTCTTAATTCGATGTTATTTGCTTTTGCTTTTAAGGCGGTTAATTGAAGATTTAGCAAATATTGACTTCTTAAATAGGAGCCTTCCCCACCTAAAAACGGATAGAAATCATAGGAAATATAGCCAATCTTCTTTCCTATTAATTCGATATACCTATCTAGATATTGGCTATAGGAGAAGCCACCCATATGCTCTTTCCCACTTGCATAAATAGGAAGAAGATTAACTAGAGGTTCACCTTCGGCATTTAATTGCTTCATTCTTTCTAAATAGGCATTTACTTCCCAGCTTACATTTTCCAATTCATCATAAGTAGGTTCGTCGTAGCAGAAATTACCAGCATAGTTACTATGGTGGATATATTTATTTTCGTCAGTAAATATCTTATCGATTATTCTATTCACTTCTTCTTGGCTATTGATTCCTTTTGAATAACAATAGCCACTTGGTTGAGTCAATCCATAAAAAGACCAATCCCTAACATAATATTCAAGGTTATATTTTTTCGCTAATTCAAGGGCAATTAAAGCGTGTTCTTCAGCCTTTTTAGCCCTATTTTCAATAGTAACTTCTAATGAAGAAGTCTCGCTAGATGCCCCTTCATATAAAGCAATTATCTTATTAAAGCCAGCATCTGCAATCTTTTTATAATGTTCGTCAGTCAAAGTATTAACGTTCTTGCTAACTCCGTTCCAACTTCCAACAGTTGGTCCAGCATAGGCAACAAAAGTTACTTTATCTTGGCTAGAAAAGGTTGGTTCAACAATAGATCCTAGCGAATTGCAACCTGATAAAATAGAGATAACAGGTATTAATGTTAATAAGGAAACTTTCTTATTTTTCATTTTTCTTCTTCCTTCCCGGTT
Source organism: uncultured Mollicutes bacterium (assembly GCA_900550795.1). Lineage (GTDB taxonomy): Bacteria > Bacillota_I > Bacilli_A > RFN20 > CAG-826 > Alloenteromonas. Next base: position 16 of record URTN01000151.1, on the reverse strand, counting down.
TTTTCCTTTGTGGCAG
>URTN01000150.1 GCA_900550795.1 uncultured Mollicutes bacterium | reverse complement strand
CGGGGATGCTTCTTATAAGGAGAAGTTCCTTAAGTATTGCGAGATTCTTCCAAAATGCTTCAATAATCCACTTTATTTCTGGTCACATCTAGAATTAAAGCAGGTATTCGGGATTAATCTAGAAATAAATAAGGATAATGCCGAGGCTATATACAATCAGGCCAATACAAAGCTTAAGGATTTAAGCGTCAGGAAATTGTTAAAGAAATTCAATGTTAAGTTTATCGCGACTACTGATGATCCAGTCGATAATCTAGCTGACCACGGTACTTATGATGGCATTAAAGTCACCCCAACATTTAGGGGAGATAAATTATTAAACCTAAATAGGAACTATATTTCTAAAATCGAAGAAGCAGTTGGATTTAAGATTGCTACTCTAGATGAACTCGAAAAAGCTCTTATTGCTAGAATTGATTACTTTAAATCAAAAGGATGCAAGATTACTGACCACGGATTTAAAGATTTCCCAGAAGGAATATATTCTAAAGAAGAAGCTAGCAAGGCTTTCTTAAATCTAGATAACTTAGACGAAACTAGCAAATCATATTTCACCGGATATCTATTTAGGTTCCTTTTAAAAGAATATAAGAAGAGGAATTTGATTGTCCAACTCCACTTTGCAGTTACTAGAAATATCAATACTCCTGAATTCAAACTCCTTGGACCTGACCATGGATTTGATGTCATGAGCAAGGAAATCGATATTGATAATCTGATTAAATTGCTAGATTCAATCGAAGACAAGGATAGGCCTACAATTGTCTTATATACCCTTAATCCAAATTCAATAAAGGCAATTAGCTGCATTTCTGGGGCATTTAGGAATGTCTTAATTGGCCCAGCCTGGTGGTTTAATGACACGGTCGGTGGAATCAAATATAACCTCGATGTAATATCAGAATATGCAATACTAGGTACTAATTTTGGGATGTTAACCGATTCTAGAAGTTTCTCTAGCTATTCACGTTTTGATTTCTTTAGAAGGATATTGTGCAATTTCGTTGGAGAAAAAATAGAAAAAGGTGAATATTCCTTGGAGGCAGGATTAAAATTAGTCGAAGATATTTCCTATAATAATATCAAGAAGGCTTTAGGAGAATAAAATGGATATCTATAGCAAAATTAGCGAATTAAAAATCGTTCCAGTTGTTGTTTTTAACTCTTTAGACGAAGTAAGCGATAAAATAGAGGCTTTAATCGATGGGGGACTTCCTATTGCAGAAGTTTGCTTTAGGACTCCGGTTGCCAAAGAAGCAATCGAAATAATTTCTAAAAAATACCCAGAAGTAATTTTGGGTGCAGGAACTGTAATTAATGCAGTTCAATGCAAAGATGCCATAAAAGCAGGGGCAAAATTCATTGTTTCTCCTGGTTTAAGTAAGGATGTTGCCCTTATTTGCAAAGAAAACAATATCCCTTATCTCCCAGGAACAGTTACTCCAACCGAGATAATGGAAGCCTTGGATTTAGGAATCAATGTTGTTAAATTCTTCCCAGCTTCTAATTATGGGGGATTAGCTACAATCAAGGCTATCTGCAGTGCTTTCCCTTCTATTAAAGTTATGCCTACTGGAGGGATAAACCTAGATAATATCAATGATTATCTATCTTTTAACAAGATTATCGCCTGCGGTGGTAGCTTTATGATGAAAGGCAATAAAGAAGAAATGACTTCCAAAACCAAAGAAGCCGTCAACAAGGTTAGAGGATTATAAAAATGAAAATAGTTACATTTGGTGAATTGATGTTAAGGCTTCAGCCTTTTGATTATCTTCGTTTCATCCAATCTTCAGATTATGAAGCAACATTTGGGGGAGGGGAGGCTAATGTAGCAGTAAGCCTTTCTAATTTTGGTCTCGATGCTTATTTTGTCTCCAAATTGCCATCTAATGAAATTGGCCAATCTGGACTTAATTCATTAAGAAGGTATGGAGTCCACACCGATTATATTGTTAGGGATAACGAAAATAGAATGGGTATCTATTTCCTAGAAAAAGGTGCTTCTCAAAGACCATCAAAAGTAATTTATGACCGTAAATATTCTGCCTTCTATTTCTCTAAAGAAAGCGATTATGATTGGGATTCAATATTTAAAGATGCCAAGTGGTTCCATATTTCTGGAATTACACCTGCTTTAAATGAAAACATGGCCAAAATCTCGATTATGGCATGTAAAGAGGCTAAAAAAAGAGGCGTCATAGTTTCTTGTGACCTTAATTATAGGAATAAGCTTTGGAGTAAGGAACAGGCTAAAATCACCATGTCAGAAATTGCTAAATATGTCGATGTCTGCATTGGAAACGAAGAAGATGCTAATGATGTATTCGGGATCAAGAGTTCTGAAACTGATGTCAATTCTGGCAAATTAAATAAAGAAGGCTATAAAGATGTTGCAAGGCAATTAAAGGAAACATTCGGATTCAAGAAAGTTGCCATTACCTTAAGAACATCAATAAGTGCCTTTGACAATAAGTGGGCTAGCATGTTATTTGATGGAGAAGATTATTATTTCTCCAAAGAATATAATGTCCATATCGTCGATAGAGTCGGCGGTGGGGATAGTTTCTCCGCTGGATTAATATATGCCTTAGTCAATGACTATAGTTCAAAAGATGCGATAGAATTTGCAACTGCTGCAAGTTGTCTAAAGCATTCAATCGAAGGCGATTATAATATGGTAAGTGTCGACGAAGTGAAGAAACTTATCTCTAGTGGCGGAAGTGGCAGAGTCCAAAGATAAATAAAAATTACATTTATTGGGTAGTGTTATTGCTACCCTTTTTATAACGGCAAGATGAATATTATTTGGTTTCTATAATATTTAGATGTATATTTAAAACGAAATAAGAAACATATAGTTGCATACTACGCTTTATAAATTATTTGCATTCCTTAGTTCATCGAGTGAATATGCTTTCGGGTTCTTATTAAAACTCTCGATTTCTTTGTTAAATTCTTTAGAATCGAATTCATCTTCCACTTTTTCTAAAAGAGCATGTTTAAATGCTTTTGATAAAGAAGTTCCATGGGAGGCACAATATCTTTTAAAAAGTTTTGCATCTTCTTTATTTATTTTAACTAATGTTATAGCCACCTAATTGCCTCCAGAAATTTCTTTTAAGTAATTATAAATATGATTATAGATAAAGAACGCACGGATCTTTTATGTCATCCGTTTATTAAAATAGACGATCATAATTTTCACTATTTTTTCACTAAATTTCAC
>URTN01000149.1 GCA_900550795.1 uncultured Mollicutes bacterium | reverse complement strand
GCATAATATTTACTTATCTTTTCGGAGGAATTTATGAATAAGCCCCAACATAAAATTAGAGGATTTTCCTTTTTAAGCGAAACTTATGATACGGATAAAATCCCTAAGAAAACTAAATGGATTTTTTCTGTTGCATCCATTTTCCGTGATTCTAGCTATCAATTGATATCTAGTTTCCTTCTTACTTTCATGATGTATTCAGGTGTATTAGCCACCGGAAATGCATCCGGGCAATATACGCAGCAGATATTTGTAATCAATATAATCTTTATTGTTTGTCTTATTTGGGATGCCTTAAATGACCCGATTATGGGGGTATTAATTGAAAAAGTACATTTCAAAACCGGTAAATATAAACCTTGGATATTGATTGGAGGAATTGGTAATACGATTGTATTGCTATGCTTGTTCTTACTTCGTCCAACTGGATGGGCATATATAGTTTGCTTTGGCATATTCTATTTCCTTTGGGATTTTGTATTTACGATGAATGATTGCGCCTATTGGGCCATGCTTCCATCATTAACTAGCGATGAAAAGGAAAGAAATAATGTTACTACGATGGTATCGATATTTGTCTCCTTGGGCACTTTTGCAATGTATGGGGTGTGTTCGATATTGCCAACTGCTAAAAATTCTAGTTATATCTATGGCTATATTGCTATTCCTACCGCCATATTGTTCTTGCTTAGCCAATTAGCCATCTATTTCCTTTGCAAGGAAAAGAAAATAGACGAAACCCAATCCAAAGTAAGCGAGCAAGTAAAACTATCCGATATGTTTAAGATGCTAGGCAAGAATAAGCCTTTGCTAATAATTGTCTTATCGCTTCTATTTTATTATACAGCCTGTTCGTTAGTCGTATCTTTTGGCTCGAATTATTTCTATTTGTCTTATGGATATGGTGGAGAAACTGGTGGATCAATCATGCTTATATTTACCGTAATGTATGCATTAGGTACATTGTTATCCCAATTCTTATTCAAGCCATTAATCGATAAATTCAAACGTCAGACTTTATTGACCTGGACTTTCTTTATTGCTGTGGCCGCCTATATCATGCTTTTCCTAGTCGGATTCCCTATATTTGGCGATAAGCCACTTGCCTATAATCCAAATGCAGGAGGAGGATTAGGCTGGGCTTTTGGAGGAACTTTATCATTACTTTATATACCTCCATTGTTATTCTTTGGGGCTGAAGGAATCTATTACATGGTTCTAATCGTCATGCTTCAAAATACCATCGAATATGGCGAATATAAATATAATGAAAGAAAAGAAGCGGTTGTATCTAGCTGGAGGCCATTTACCGCCAAATTATCTAGTGCTATCCAAAAAGGAATAATATTAGTTACTTTCCTTTCGGCTGGCATTTATGGAGTTACCCAGCAAATATCTGAAACCCAATCTGAACTAGCATCTAAAACAGCTGTTAATCCAGATAATGCCGATCTATATGCGAATGAAGCTGCTACTAAGGTAACTTCAATTATCAATGAAGTGGCAAGGCAACCTAAAATCATCATGGGTATATGGATGATCGGGGCGACTATAATTCTATTAGCAGCATCTTACATCCTTGTCCATTTCTTCTATGAAATTGATGAAGAAAAATATGATTTCATGGTAAAGGAAATCAAGAAAAGAAAAGAAACTACCGTACAATAAACTTAATTTCTTTAGTCCCGAACTCTCCTTCTAATATGAGCTTAGCCTCTTCTTCTTTCTTGACTAGAGTAGAGGCAACATAAATAGAAGTAGATCCAGATTCTAGATTAACTATAGAAGGACCTAATAACCTAATAGGTCCTTTTGTTTTGACACTTATTGGGGAGAAATCATAAGGCAAGATATGGCCATCTTGATCGACTTTTTTAATATATACCACCCCTGTATCGTAACTAGATTCATTCCTTAATATATATTTATTCGACCTGAAACTATATTCATAATGGTCAAAGCAAGAGAAACAAGTTACATCGACTTCCTTGTTATTTTTATATCCTTTGATGATGAATTTCCTATTTTTATCGCCCCATCCCCCAATATATTTGGTAAATAAATCTGATAAATCAGGGAAGGTAAGGTGATATTTGGCGATTATTAATCCAACCTTGATCTTAGTTTTGAAGGAAAGATTGTTGAATCCATCAAAACAGGCTTCATTTAAGGCGTCTTTTACCCATTTGGATTCTTTTTTATTAAATCTATCATCCTTAAATCTAGTCCCGATTAAATCATCGATGATAATTGGAGGATGTTTTAGATTTGGATAATTTTGCCTATCTGGATAGAAATTAGATACAAATTCATCCCCGATAGACAAAGAAATATAATCGCAGTTAGTAAGTACTAATATCCTATTTAATCTAGCTTCATCTAAATCTCCTGCATTAAACATTCCTAATGGATGAAGGATAATTTCATCATCTTTCTGGCTAGAATAGACATAACTTACATCCTTTTCGTTTCTAAAAATAGAAGCCACCCCATGATGACATATATTATCTCCTGAACCAAAATCTCTTTTCGTGTTGTAATCAAAGGCACACCAACATATCGAACCAAGGGAATCCTTATGTTTATAGGTATCGTCTAATATACGTAGATGCCTTAATACGCCTTCTTTAATCCTATAGATGGAATCAAAACTCTTAACAGGAAATGTATGTCCAGAATGTTCGGTTACGATTGAAGGCTTATTCTGGTTATAAGAAGAAGGCTCATCTAGCCCATGATTAATGTTATTACAAGAGAAGTCATTATAGGCATAAATATCTTCCTTTAGGCTTGAACCCTTGAAATTCCTTACACCTAAAGAACATCTATAGGGATCTAGTTCCTTTTGGATTTTGTTTATCTTTCCATATAGTTCATCATCATCCCTAGATTCATCTATCCTTAATCCATAGGAGATTAAGCAGGGGTGATTTCTTTCTTTCTTAATCATCCTAGAGGCAAAATCGATGCAGTTAGATTTCCATTTTTCATTTCCTATATGTTGCCAACCTGGTATTTCATCAACTAGAAGAAGCCCAATTTCGTCACATCTAGAAAGGAAGTGCTCGCTTTCTGGATAATGGCTTGTCCTAACCAAATTGCAACCTAATTTATATTTAATGAAATCGGCATCTTCTTCTTGAAGTGATTTTGAAGCAGCCCCTCCGATATAGGGATATGTCTGGTGCCTATTCATTCCTATTAGCTTTATCTTTTTCTTGTTTAGATAGAAGCC
>URTN01000148.1 GCA_900550795.1 uncultured Mollicutes bacterium | reverse complement strand
AATTTTATGATGTTTCTTTAGGGAGAGCGTCTTTAGAAAGGCCTAGCAATGCTAACTGAGCAAGATAAATATTACTCTGATGTAGTTACTTCTATAGTAGGAGTCGATGAAGCTGGAAGAGGACCTTTGGCTGGACCTGTTGTTGCGGCGGCTTGTATTTTGCCTAGAGATTATAAAAACAATTTGATAAACGATTCTAAGCAGGTAAGCGAGAAACGTAGAGAAGAATTGTTCATCGAGATTAAGAAAGTTGCCATTGCCTATGGGATATGTTTTGTTTCTGCTTCTGAAATAGACAAGTTAAATATCTATGAAGCTACCAAAGTTGCAATGAAAGGTGCTATCGAACAAATCAAAGTTCCTTATCAACTTATTTTGACCGATGCTATGAAACTAGATTTGCCAATAGAAGTAATACCTTTGATTAAAGGAGATGCAAGGTGCGAGAACATTGCTGCAGCTTCGATTTTGGCCAAAGTAAGTAGGGACCATTATATGTGCGAACTAGAGAAGCAATATCCTAATTTTAAGTTTTCTGTCCATAAAGGATATGGGACGAAACTTCATCTAGAAGAAATAGAAAAATATGGTCCTATTAAAGATATCCATAGATTTACATACGCACCTGTTAAGAAATATTTTGTAAAGCAACTTACTCTTTTTTGAGCCTTTTTATATTTTTGCCTCCTACATATATAGTGGAGGAAATTTATGAAGTCAAAAGAGATAATGCTATATTTGGCCGTCAAATATAAAGGCAATTTCGATGAGATGTATAACGCCATTAGGAGCAAGCTCCCTTTGGAAGAAGAAGATGTTGAACGAGTAAGTGAATCTATTGGCTGTAAATACGTAACGATATTAGATCCAGAATACCCACAACAATTAAGGACTGCTATTAGGCCGCCTTTTGTTCTTTTCTATAAAGGCAATCTAGAGCTTATTAATGGATCTATTCCTCTGCTTTCGGTTGTAGGTTCAAGAGAACCTTCTAGTTATAGCAGCGAAATGGTGGGTAAAATTTGTGGCGACTTAGCCAAAAAAGGAGTGGGAATAATATCTGGATTAGCTAAAGGAATTGATACAGTTGCTTTAAAATCCGCTCTTCCATATGGCAAAGCCATTGCGGTTTTAGGAACTTCTTTAGACTCTTGTTACCCACTAGAAAATTATGATTTACAGCAAGAAATCGGCAATTGTGGACTTTTGTTATCAGAATTCCCACCAGGAGTTGGGCCTAGTAAAATAAACTTCCCAGCTAGAAATAGAATCACGGTGGGATTATCTTATTCTTTATTGGTGGGAGAAGTACAAAGAAGGAGTGGGACTTTAATATCAGTTACCTTTGCTTTAAATAGAGGTTGCGATATTGGTGTATTGCCTTCTAGGGCCACTGAAGATACTTATAACAATAGACTTATACAGGATGGAGCTATCCTAGTTAATTCTAGTGAGGATGTTTTGGGTTTCTTCTCTAATTTGGTCCCATTAAAGAAAAAAATTTTCTAAATTTATAAATAACCTATTATTTATATATATAGGAAAGGGAGAAAGTGGCTTTGACAAGTCTATTTATCCTTATTATATTCATACTCGCTTATGAAATTAGTTATCGTTGAATCTCCGTACAAATCACACACAATTGGTCAAATTCTTGGCCCGGATTACAAAGTCGTCGCCTCTACTGGTCATATTAGGGATCTTTCTACAAAAGGGAAAGGTGGACTAGGTATCGATATAGAAGACGGCTTTACACCTAACTGGGTTATTTCTCCATCTAAGAAGGCTACTGTTTCCAAACTTATAAGTGAGGCAAAAACTGCTGAACAAGTAATTCTTGCAACTGACCCTGATAGGGAAGGAGAAGCAATCTCTTGGCATTTGGCCCAAGTTTTGCATTTGCCTGTAGAAACAACTTCACGTCTATGCTTCCATGAAATTACAAAGCCCGCCATCCAAGAAGCAGTTAATAATCCTGGCGTTATTGATATGAAGCTTGTAAAAGCACAGGAAACCCGTCGCATGGAAGATAGAATCATTGGTTTTAGGGTTTCTACTCTTCTTCAAAAGAAAGCTGGTGTCAAATCCGCTGGCAGAGTTCAATCATCAACATTAAGGATGATTGTTGATAGGCAAAAGGCTATTGATACTTTTATCCCGGAAGAATATTGGACAATTGATGTCTTAGTTGAAATTGAAGGCAAGGAATATAAAGCCATATTGACTAAAGTTGATGGCAAGCCTTTTAAATGCCATAGCAAGGAAGAAGCGGAAGCGATATTAAATAGAATCGCGCCTACATTAAAGATTTCTTCTTTGAAAAAGGAAGAGAAAAGTGTCAATCCTCCATTGCCTTTGACCACTTCTTCAATGCAACAGGCTGCTTATAATAAATATAAATTCTCTAATAAACGTACCCAGGATATTGCCCAACGCTTATATGAAGGTATGACCATTAATGACGAGCATGTTGGTTTGATTACTTATATGAGAACCGACTCTACCCGTATCTCTCCTCAATTCTTTTCTAAACACGCTATACCATTTATTAAAGAAAAATATGGAGATCAATATATTGGTTTCTTACGTCAAAAGAAGAATGGCGAGAACGTGCAAGACGCTCACGAAGCCATTAGACCTACTGGCACCCATAGGACTCCTGAAGTAGTGGCCAAATATGTTTCACCAGATGAAGCGAAGCTATACCGTTTGATTTATTGCCGTGCGATGGCTTCTTTAATGGCTCCTAAAAAGGTTGAGAAAACAACAATTAATCTTACCTGCAATGGCCTAGAATTCGTTATAAATGGATCAACTACACTATTCAAAGGTTTCGAAGTCATTTATGGTGAATTCGAAGACGAAGACGACGAATGCAGTCTCCCTATCGTTAAAGAAGGCGAGGAATTAAAGGTTTCCAAAGTCAATCCAGAACAGAAATTCACTAAACCTGAACCTGCCTATACCGAAGCTAGTATTGTCAAGGCAATGGAAGTCAATGGAATTGGACGTCCATCAACATATGCCACGACAATCGAGACATTATTAAAAAGAAAATATGTTACTTCTACAAAAGGGGTACTTAGCCCAACTGAAGATGGTATTAAGACCGTTGCTATTTTAAGTAAATATTTCCCTGATGTTGTTTCTACTACCTATTCAAAAGATATGGAAATTGTCTTGGATAACGTGGCGGATGGAAATGAAACTTTACTTGAAGCCATGAATAACTTTTAT
>URTN01000147.1 GCA_900550795.1 uncultured Mollicutes bacterium | reverse complement strand
AAGCCATAGCAAAAATATTAGAAGGCATTAAAGAAGGAAAACAAATCCAAGTAATAAAAGGAGCGACCGGTACAGGCAAGACCTTTACTGATGCTAATATTGTGGCTGCCTTAAATAGACCCACTTTGGTTTTAGTCCATAATAAAACTTTAGCATCCCAGTTATATGGGGAATTTAAGGAATTATTTCCCGAGAATAGAGTTGAATACTTTATATCCAACTTTGATTTCTATCAACCTGAAGCCTATATCCCTAAATCTGATACCTATATAGATAAAAATGCTGTTATGAACGAAGAAATCGACATGATGAGAACTAGTGCGATGAATTCGGTTCTTTCTAGGAGTGATACGATTGTTATTTCTTCTGTTGCTTCTATTTATGGCCTTTCAGATCCTAACGAATATAAAGGATTGATATTTGAAATAAGGGCAAATGAAACATTAGATAGAGCTGACTTATTTAGACATTTAATAGATGCCCAATATACTAGAAATAATCTCGAATTGAAGCCAGGCACTTTTAGGGTGCATGGCGATGTTATAGATATTGCTCCTGCAACCCATGATTATTTTATTAGAATCGATTGCTTTGGAGATGAAGTTGAAACTATTCATCAAATAAATACAGTTACGGGAAATATAGAAAGAAGCTATGCGACTTATCCTATTTTCCCTGCCTATGATCATGCTTCGACTAGAAAGCGTATAGAAGCGGCTTGCAATACTATTTCTATTGAATTAGATGAAAGACTTAAGTATTTCCGTGATAATGGCAAATTGCTTGAAGCCGAAAGACTAGAAAATAGAACTAGGCAGGACATGGATTCCATGAAGGAATTTGGACGTTGCCCTGGCATTGAGAATTATTCTAGGCATATCGATGGAAGGCATCCTGGAGAAAGGCCATACACCTTAATGGATTATATGCCGAAAGACTTCTTGCTTTTAATTGATGAAAGCCATGTAAGCATTCCTCAGGTTAGAGGCATGTATAATGGAGATAGGTCTAGAAAAGAAACATTAGTTGAATACGGTTTTAGATTGCCTTCCGCTTTAGATAATAGACCTCTTAATTTCAAAGAATTCGAGGGTTTAATGCCTTCTGCAGTAGTTTGTACTTCCGCGACTCCAGGTGATTATGAATTAGAAAAATGTCATCATGAAGTAGTGGAACAAATCATTAGGCCTACTGGTTTATTGGACCCATGTATCAATATTAGGCCAACACAAGGTCAAGTCGATGACATGATTTTCGAGATTAGGAAACGTATCGAAAAGAATGAAAGGGTCATGATTGTCACCCTTACAATCAAGATGGCGGAAGACCTTACTTTATATTTAAAGGAAAAGGGAATAAAGGTTACATATCTCCATAATGAAACAAAGACATTAGAAAGAAGTGAGATCATATATCAATTAAGGAAGGGCAAGTTTGATGTGCTCGTAGGGATTAATTTGCTTAGAGAGGGCCTTGATATACCAGAAGTATCCTTGATATGTATTTTGGATGCCGACAAAGAAGGATTCCTAAGAAGTACACGTTCTTTGATTCAGATTATTGGTAGGGCTGCTAGAAACGTAAATGGCACCGTTAATATGTATGCCGATTCTATTTCGGATTCTATGAAAGAGGCAATCGAAGAAACCAATAGGAGAAGGGCTATCCAAAAGAAATATAACGATGAAAATGGCATTGTCCCAACCTCGATTGTAAAAGAGATTAGGCCTCCATTATCCAACAGCGAAGACGAGACCAAGAAGATAATCGAACTTAGCCAAAAGAGTTCACGTAAGGAACTTGAGATTAGGATAAAAGACATCCAAAAACAAATGAATGATGCCGCTAAAGCTTATGATTTTGAAAGAGCGGCAGAACTTAGGGATATATTATTTGAAGCAAAAGCATTATTAGATAAGTAGGTATATTTTATGGTTTATATATTTGATTTTGATGGAACTTTAGCTGATACAAAATTATCATTACGCCCAGTTTATAAAGCTGGATTCTCTTCTATTGGGATTAATGATATTAGTAATGAAGAATGTGACGAATTCATGCATTATTCTTTGCTTCAGACTTTGCAAATGAAAAATATTAAGGAAGAAGATTGGCCTACTTTTGTTAAGGCTGTTCGAATTGCTATAGATTCTCCTGAATCTTTATCTTTAATTAAGATATTCCCTGAAACAAAAGAAGTCTTGGATAAAATAAAAAATGAAGGAAATAGGATAGGCATTGTATCGGGAAATACATCTGATCATATTAGAAAAGTTCTCTCTTTTTTCCATTTAGAATCCTATTTTGAAGTTATTATTGGGAATGATATGTATAAAAACGGAAAGCCTAATGCCGAACCTTTGCTATTAGGCTGCTCATTGATGAATGTAAAACCAAATAAGGATGTTTGCTATGTTGGAGACTCACTTCAAGATGAAGAATGCGCTAGAAACGCAGGTGTAAGTTGCTTCATTGTTGATAGGAACCATGCTTATTTAGATAAGAATTTTAGGAAGGGTTATAGCCTTCTAGATTTATTCAAATGAATAAAGTAGTTATTTTGAGTTGTTGTAAAGTTTGGATTTTTAGTCTATCCTTTACTAGCACTAATTAGTGGAGGGTTTTGCTATGAAGTGGTATGACATCATATTTATCATTGTTTCGTTAATCATAATTATTCTTTCTCTATTGCAAGGTGGTAAATCGGAAGGTGCTTCTGGTGCTATCACCGGTGGAGGGCTTAATGTCTTTGCTAAAACTAAGGAGCGTGGCTCTGAAAAGGTAGTTACTTGGTTAACTTTTGCCTTTGCTGTTCTCTTCTTGTTCTTAGCCTTGATTGTTTCTGTTGTTAGTGGTGGTTCTTCTACTGCTGCCTAATTAGGTTGGAATAAAAACTTAACGCCATCTGAGCTTATTCTCATTTGGCGTTTTTTCTTCTATATAGAAACCTTTCTACGTGATAAACTTTTCATTATGGAAATAAAAGAATTCGTAAATATGAGGAAGCAAACTTTGAAAAACCAGATTGCTTCCATGGACAAGAAACCTACTTTAATGATAATCCAGGCTAATGATGACCCTGCTTCTAATGCTTATGTCAGGGGCAAATTAAAAGATGGAGACGAAATTGGGGCTAATGTTATTTTAAATAAAGTTGACCCACTTATTAGCCAAGAAGAATTATTGAAGATTATAGATAAATGCAATAACGATTCTTCTATTGATGGATTAATTGTCCAATTACCATTA
>URTN01000146.1 GCA_900550795.1 uncultured Mollicutes bacterium | reverse complement strand
GCTTAAAAGTAACTGCTCCAAAAGGAAAGACTGTCAAAAACGTTACTGTTAACGAAAAAGGACCTATGATTCCAGCTGCTGGTGCTGGCGGATTCTGGTGCTACACAATAGTTGATGGAGCTAATACCGTCGCTATTGCATTAGAATAATCAATTCTAAATAAAATAAGGGGAATGGGAGCAAGTGTAAAAGCTTGCTCCCAATATTAAAAGGTCGGATTTATGGCTAGATTAGTAGATTTAACAAAGAAACCATATTGTCTAGATTCTAGGCAAATAGATTGGGTAGAGAATCTTGTTTTAAATATGTCTTTAGATGAAAAACTTAGACAGCTTTTCATTCACTTGACTGCAAGAAAAGACGAAGTCTATTTAAAAGAAGAGATTTCTTCGCTTAATTGCGGTGGGGTTAGATATAACCCAGGTTTAGCAAAAGATATCTATAACCATAATTATAATGTTCAAAAATATAGTAAGATTCCTTGCTTTATTGCTTCTAATTGCGAATCTGGCGGTAATGGGGCTTTTATCGGGGGAACCGAAGTTGGTAATGAAACTAAAGTTGCTTCTACTAGGAATCTAGATTATGCCTATCAATTAGGAAATATATCTGCAAAAGAAGCTAAAGCAGTCGGGGTAAATACAATATTCGCCCCTATTGTAGATATACATCACGATTTCCATAATCCAGTCATATCTAACCGTACTTTTGGTAATGATCCAGAATTAGTTAAAGATATGTCATTAAAGTTCCTAAAAGGAATTCACGACAATGGGCTATTATCTGCTGCTAAGCATTTCCCAGGGGACGGGTATGATGAAAGAGATCAACATCTTTCTCCTTCAATTAATCCATTAAGCAAGGAAGATTGGGATAAATCTTTCGGGATGATATATAAATCCTTAATAGAAGAAGGATTAGATATGGTTATGGCAGGACATATCAAATTGCCTAGCTATGAAAAATATTTCTCTCCATCAATAAAGGATAATGAATATAGCCCGGCGACTACATCTAGCTATTTGATAACTGATTTATTGAAAGAACAACTAGGATTCAATGGATTAGTATTAACTGATGCAACCCATATGGTTGGACTCACTTCCTCTTCTAAAAGAAGCGAATTCATTCCTAAAATAATTGCTTCTGGTTGCGACATGATTTTGTTTTATAACGATGCAAACGAAGACTTTGAATATATAAAGCAGGGTTATGAAAATGGAATCATTAGCGAGCAAAGACTAAATGACGCCATAAGGAGGATTTTAGGCTTAAAAGCCAAGCTAGGATTTAATGATTTTGATTTGGATAGGGATTTTGTTAAATTCGATGAAAATAAAATAAATGAACTAAAGAAAGAACATTCCTTGGTTGCGAAGCAAGTAAGTGACGATTCGATTACCTTAGTTAAAAATATCGATAATATATTCCCTTTAAATCCAAATAAGACCAAAAGGATATTGATCGTACCCCAAGAAGATGAAAATCCATTCTCTTCCTTCATGATGAAAAAAGGTCCGACCTTATATGAAAAGATAAAGGAAAAGCTAGAGAAAGAAGGATTTGAAGTAACTATATTCGAATCGCTTATGGATAAGGCGAAAAAACTACCTCCAAATGAAGCAATGGGTATAATTATGAATGTCTATAATAACAAAACTCCGATAAAGGATTTGACTTCTAATTATGACCTAGTCATCCAGTTTGCCCACTTCGATTCCCATAATACAGTCCAAAGGATTTCCTGGAAACTATCGAAAGGAACCGCGGATATCCCTTGGTATGTATATGAACTTCCGGTTATATTTGTCTCTTTGTGCTCGCCATTCCATTTATTCGACGTTCCACAGGTAAAGACATATATAAATTGCTATGACAAGAAGGAAGATACCATTGATTCATTAATAGAAAAGATGATGGGAAGAAGCAAGTTCAAGGGAACTTCGCCAGTTGATGCATTTTGTAACAATCTAGATTGTAGATATTAAAAAAGGAGAAAAACATGAAATTACCATTCGAGATCGATTTAAAAGACAAAGTCGTAGTCATTACAGGAGCAGGGGGAGTAATCTGTTCCCATTTGGCCAAAGCTGTCGCCATGAATGGCGCTAAGGTTTGCTTACTAGATTTATCGAAAGAAAATGCCGATAAACATGCAGCTGAAATAGTAAAAGAAGGCTATATTGCTAAAGGATATGAAGCCAATGTTTTGAAAAAGGATTCATTAATTGCCTGCCATGAAGAGATTTTAAAAGATTTTGGTAGCTGCGATATCTTAATTAACGGGGCTGGAGGAAATAATCCAAAGGCAACAACCGATAATGAATATGCTGAGATGGATGACGATTTAAAGGATATGAAGACTTTCTTTGACTTGGATGAGGCTGGGGTTGAATTTGTCTTCAACTTGAATTTCATCGGCACCTTATTGCCATCCCAAGTATTTGCTAAAGACATGGTTGGCAAGAAAGGTTGCTCCATATTAAATATCTCTAGCATGAATGCCTATACCCCATTAACTAAGATTCCTGCTTATAGCGGTGCTAAAAGTGCAGTTAGCAATTTCACCAAATGGCTAGCGGTACATTTCTCTCATATTGGAATTAGAGTCAATGCGATTGCTCCTGGATTTTTCTCTACTGCCCAAAATGCCAAATTGTTATGGAATGAAGATGGAACCCCAACCCCAAGGACCCATAAGATAATAAGTGCCACCCCAATGGGAAGATTTGGCGAGATTGATGAATTAATCGGTGCGACTTTATTCTTGTTATCAGAAGAAGCTGCTAGCTTCATCACCGGAATCTGCATCCCGATTGATGGTGGATTCTCTTCCTATAGCGGTGTTTGATTTATGTATTTTGAAAAAAAGCATGACTATTTGATTTGTGTTGATTCCGATGGGACCATCATGGATACAATGACCATCAAGCATAATTCTTGCTTTGGTCCCTGCTTTATGAAAGTATTTGGAATCAAAACAAATATTGAAGATATACTTAACCATTGGAACCATACAAATCTATATAGCAAAGATAGAGGCATAAACCGTTTCCAGGGATTAAAGGAAATCCTTATCTATATCAACAAAAAATATAACATCCATTTTGATGATGAGGAGAAATTCTATTCCTGGGTAAACGTCACACCTCGTTTTGATGTCAAGTTATTAAAGGATGAATTAAGCAATGATCCTTCTAATTATGTAATAAAAAAGGCGATAGAGTGGTCAGATTTAGTAAACAACGAAATTGCGAAA
>URTN01000145.1 GCA_900550795.1 uncultured Mollicutes bacterium | reverse complement strand
AACTATTGATGGGCAACAAGTAGTCAATAACAGGAAATTCCTTTCGTATATCAAACAATTAACTAAAAATCCTGGGAAATATTACTTGCTCCTTGACGAAATACAAAACCTAGAAAACTTTGTAAGGGTCTTAAATGGATTTGCCAGGCACGAAGAATACGAAATATATGTAACAGGAAGCAATTCGCATTTGCTCTCTTCAGAAATCGACACAGAATTCGGAGGTCGTAGTTCTCGTATCCACTTATTGCCACTTACTTTCTCCGAATTCTTGACCGGGGTTGATTTAAATAAAAATGAAGCATTTAGTGTATATGAAAAATATGGAGGCATTCCTTTAGTACAGCTTCAAACTAATGATGAAGAAAAAGTATCGCAATCTATAAGCATTTATAAAGATACATATCTTAGCGATGTAAAAGCTCGTCATCCAAAGGTAGAAGAAGAGAATCTAGGTGAAACCCTAGAAGCAATAGCATCGATGATTTCAACACCCATAAACCCAACAAGAATAGAAAATACCTTCAAAGCCAGATACAACATTTCCCTATCTAGAAACGTAATAGGCAACTACATCGATTGGTTTGAGGATGCTTTTCTATTAAAAAAAGCCTTACGTTATGATATTAAAGGAAGGGCATATATCGGTTCTCCCTATAAAATCTATTTTGAAGATATTGGGATAAGAAATGCTATATTGAACTATAGGGAAATAGATGAAACCGACATAATAGAAAACATTGTTTTTAATGAACTCCGTTACCGTGGATTTAATGTTGATGTAGGAGTTGTTAAGATCAAAGAAAAAACAAATAGAAAAGACAAGAATGGCAACTGGATATATGCAGAAAAGGACACTGAATGCGATTTTGTAGCCAATAAAGGAAGTAAAACCTATTACGTACAAGTCGCATTAGAAATTGGAAACGAAAAGAAGAAAGAGCAAGAATACGAATCCATTAGGAATATTCCAGATTCTTTTAAAAAAGTAATCGTAGTCAAAAACGAAGGGCTCCATTACTACACCAAAGAAGGGTTCTTAAGAATAAGCTTGATGGACTTTTTAACAAATATTTATTCTCTTGATTGGTAAATTAAGCAAAATATAAATCAAAACTATAAAAAAGAGTTGACTAGTTTTCTATTTGCTTTCTAATACTCTAGATATTAAATATCTTTTTAACTAACCAGGTAACAATTATGAAAAAAGAATTAAGAGTCACATTACTTGTATTATCATCCATTGCCTTAATTGGATGTAAGCCCACTTCTAGTCAATCTTCTACTGAAGAAGATACAAATACTAGCAAGGAAACAACTACAACTGAGACAGTAACTGAATCAAGTTCAACTGTAGAAGAAAAGACTATTAGCTTTAATGATGCGATTAAGCAATTAGTAGGTTTATATAGAAGCAACGAAGGTGATTTTGCTTCAAAAGAAACTGCGATTGAAATTAGCAATAGAGATGACAAGACCATTACCAAAAAGACCACTACTAGGGAAATCTATAATGATTTAAGTGGGTATGGACAAACAAATATATACAAGACTGATTTAGTAAATAATAAGGAAGAATATCTTTTTGATACGATTAATCAAAGAATTGCCTATAGAAGCGATAAAATTAGGGAAGATAACAATAATGTCGGTCTTTATGATCTTCAATATGTTGCTGAAATATCTTCTAATTTCCCTTTAAGAGATTCTTCTACTTCGAGGAAATTTGTCGTTGCCAACAAAGATATCGCTACTTCAAATAACCTAGCAGAAGGAAGTTATGTTCTAGAAGCAGACAAAGGATTATCTTCAACTCTAGATTGCTCTTATAAAACTGCGACTTATATCGCAAATAACTTAATGAATAATTATGCAGCTCAAACTGGAGTTGAAACTTTTGTAGTCACCCCTGCTGAAGAAGGAAATAAATATTCCACCTCATTAAGTTATGAGACTAGTGAAGATGGAACGACTACCAAAATAGAAGAATCATGTGTATTTGTAATTAATCATTCAAGACTAACATCACTTAAGTATGAAACTATAACTAGTGATTACCGTAGCGAGGAAGATAGAAGTGTCAAGAAAGATTCTTTTGAAGCGGTTATTGAATATAGTGATAGAGTTAGCCCGACTGAAGAGGCTTTTGATCCTGGCTTATATTTCCTAAGCGAAATAAAAGAAGCAAAGTTTGTTGATACATTTGGAAATGATGTTGATGCGACTAGATTAGACAAAGATAAGAATCAATATCTACGTGCCTATCCAGTTACTTATATTCCATCTACTGCAGTCGATTTTGATTTAAAGACTTTAGTCCCTACCGAAACTAGCGATAAAACAATTGCTTCAATTGATGAGAAAACTGGAATTATCGAACCCAAAAAAGAAGGAACAGTAACTATTACTTTAACTTATTTTGGGAAAGGTAAAGATGGTATTTGGGATAATAAGACCATTGATTTAGTTTTGACCATAAAGCCATCAAAGCCAACTTCAATCTATGTTGATCAGTTTGCAATTCCTAATAACATTGTTCCTCTAGGAGATACGCTTTCTTTCGAAGCTAAATTATTCCCATCTGGAGTTGATCAAGATATTGAAGTAAGTTCTGCTAACCCAGAAATAATATCCGCTACTTTTGATGCAACCACTTCAAAAGTAAATGTAACTGGAGTCGCTGAAGGAAAGACTTCTATAACAGTTAAATCTATTTCACATCCTGAAATAAGCAAAACTCTTAATTTAGAATGCCAAGTAAAGATTGATTTAAAATGGTTCAACGCAAATGTAGTTGGACATAGTTTTGAATACAAAAATACTGGTTATGGTTACACAAGAACCTTGACGTTTAACGAAAAAGGGGCTGGGGTCTGCGTTCAAGTAACAAGCGTCGGAACTTCTACATATACATTTAATTATGCATATATAGAGAGTGCTCAACTATCATTAACTGGCTGGAGCGACAATGCTTTCGGCTATTCCACAGATGCAAATGACTATGATAACGAGACTCCTGAAAATGCAACAATGTTTACTTTGAATGGAAAGCCTACTTTAAACGTATATAGGACTTTTGGTTACGACTACCACAAATTCACGAGGATTGATTAATGAAGAAAGCAAGCTTACTTATATTTTCTTTAGGGTTCTTGTTTTCTTGCGGGACTACATCTAGTCCAACTTCTAGCGAATCAAGCAAGGTTGAATCAACTACCACTAGCAGCGAACAAACCACTATATCAACATTAACCCAAGAAGAAATTG
>URTN01000144.1 GCA_900550795.1 uncultured Mollicutes bacterium | reverse complement strand
CCTATTCGGGACTTTCACCCTTTAGATATGCGACATGCCCGTCACACAAAGAAAAGGATGAGGTTTGACTCATCCTAAAGCTATTCAAAATCAACTTCAGAGATATTGATCTCAGTCCCATCAACTGGGGTGAAATCATTCTCGCTATGGCAGATAGGACAGACCCTATCATTTTCTTTTACCTTGAATTCATGCCCACATTTAGAGCATCTACCAATACAAGGAACTTCCTTTTGGATTAATTTAGTATTCTTGAATTCGGTATCTTCTTTTGCAATGTCGAAGCATTCCTGAAGGTAAGAAGAAACTACCATGGAGGCCTCCCCAACTTCTAAGGTAACACTTAGAAGAGGGGAAGTAATGTTGTTTTGCTTAATGATGTCGCGTAGGGTATCAAACATGCCGTACACGATACCCATTTCGTGCATTAACGAAGCGTCTCCTTCTTTTCGGATTGCTTGGTTAAGTCGTCTTTATTCATAGTCTTGACCTTGCCCTTGCCAGTGAAGACAATCTTAAGGTTTCTAGCCAAGATATGACCCATATTGGAGGTTGTTGTCTGCTTATATGGGGTGCCGACGCCATCGAATCTCTTCCTGAGGTGGATAGCATCGAACTTACATCTAGTCGTACATAGACCACAGCCAACACACATGGTTTCATCAACGAAGGTACGTCCACATTTCAAGCATCTAGAGGCTTCTTTCTTGACTTGTTCTTCGCTATAGATACCACGGTTATCCTTCATGTTGTCATCAATCTTGATGGATGGAGCTTCTTGACGTGGAGTATTGTCAAATCCAGTAACATCAATATTGTCCCTATCAAGTTCATAGGCAGCTAGATATGGATTTTGGAATCTACCAATCAATAAGGATTGTCCTTCGTGGACATGACGATGCATGGATTCAGCAGCTTCTTTACCACTAGCAATGGCATCGATAGCAAATCTAGTTCCATGATAGACGTCTCCACCAGCGAATATATCCTTATCAGCAGTTTGATAGGTAAGAGGATCGGCATCGATTCTATTACCTTTAGTCAAGGCGACTTTGGTTCCGTTTAGTAAGTTGCCATAGACAAATGATTGTCCGATAGCGGATAAGAAGTAGGAAACTTCGATTTCCAATAAGTCATTTTCATCATATTTTGGAGCAAAGCGATGTTGTTCATCAAATACAGAAACGCACTTCTTCAATATGGCTTTTTCTAGTTTTCCATCCTTGAGGACGAATTCTTTGACGCCATATCCATTATGGATGACAATCCCTTCTTCTTCGGCTTCTTTTATTTCTTCTAAGGAAGCAGTCATGATGTCTCTAGTTTCAAGGCAATATAGATCAACCTTGCTAGCGCCCATCCTTAAGGCAGTACGGGCAACATCGATTGCGACATTACCGCCACCCATGATGGCAACATGTCCTGATAATTTACCTTGCTTACCGAGATTTACATCACGTAAGAAGTCAATACCAGAGAGGATATTTTCTCCTTCTTCATTTGGAACACCAAGCTTTCTTCCACCTTGTGCACCAATAGCAATATAGAAGGCTTCATAGCCTTGCTTCTTTAATTCTTCGATAGTGACGTCTTTGCCAACTTCGACGCCCATTTTGAATTCAACACCCATGTCTTTGATGACATCGATTTCAGCTTCGACGACATCTTTTTCTAGACGGAATGAAGGAATGCCAAGAGTTAGCATACCACCGAGTTTGTTTTCTTTTTCGAAGACAGTAACTTGATAGCCCATTTCGGCTAGATAATAAGCGGCACTAAGTCCGGCAGGACCACTACCAATGATAGCCATCTTGTGGTCATGATATTCTGGGTGGCAAATCTTTGGGAGATGTCTTTCTTCTTTGTTTAAATCCAATTGGGCAACAAATTTCTTTACATCATCGATTGCGACTGGAGTATTGTCACCAACATTATTTCTAGTACAGGCAAGTTCGCATCTCTTATTGCAGACACGTCCGCAAACTGCTGGGAATGGATTCTTCTTCTTGATTAATTCAAGAGCTTCTTCAAATCTTCCTTCCCTTGCTAATTCTAGATAGCCTTCAATAGCAATGTGGGCTGGGCAAGCAACCTTACATGGTGCAGTTCCGGTTTCGTTTAGAATCATTTCCCTGTTATAACGGAAATTTGGATTCCATTTATCCACTCCCCACTTATGGTCATAAGCATGCAATGGGGTTTCGATTTGGATTTCTTTCTTATTTTTTAGTCTTTCACCAAGGTGTAAGGCGTTCATTGGGCAGATTTCAACGCATTCACCGCAGGCAACACACTTTTCTGGATCTACTTCTGAAATGTAGTTAGAACGAATCATTGTAGCGGTATGGAAATATTCACCAGTTCTAAGTGAGAAGCAAGAGCAGCCACAGCAATTGCATAATGCGTGAGTCTTTCCGACTCCATCAATATTTGGGATTTCATGCATCAAGCCATTGTGTTCGGCCTTTTCCATGATTTCAAAAGCTTCTTGACGGCTAATCTTTCTAGCTCTTCCTGTATGGATGAAGCCTCTAGCGGCTCCACCGATTTGGATGCACATATCTTCCTCAAGGTGTCCGCATCCTTCTCCCATGATTCGCCTAGAAACACGGCAAGAGCAAGGAGCCACAGAATAGGTTTCGTTTTCATCTTTGAAATAATGAGAGATTCTTTCGTGCTCATCTGGGTTTAATTTATCGATTGCAGATTCAATCGGAATGACCCTCATTACACCATGCCCAACTTTCAAATTACCGGCAAGTGGGATGATACGTTTGATAGTGTATTCTGCAAAAGCCTCAGGGATTTGAGGGAATTGTTCTGCTAATTTAACATTATCAACCAAGGCTTCTAGGATACCTGGGACAAAAATAGTAAAGTGATATGTCCTTTGAGACTTTCCGTTCGCATCAAGATGATTTGGATCGGCTGGATCGGTAGAAAGAATACCTGTAGCGGCCATATGTTCAGCTACGCGGGCGGTCTTTTCTACGCTCCACTTCATCTTCTTGGCCAATTCTTCGACTGTATAATCGACAAGAAGTTTCATCTTTAAGATGAGTTTGGCTTCTTCATCAGTCATACAACATTCCAAGGCCTTGTATTCAGGATCGGCATATCCAACAATGACACCTGGCAAATCTTGGATGTGGCGGGCAGCTTTTAATACCCATGGACGGTGAGGCTTATTTAATTCCTTACCTTTCCTAGGACCATTTTTGTAATAGTCTTCGGCATGTTTTTGTTCTGGCAATACCTTAGCGTTTACGTTAATGTATTCCGCGTT
>URTN01000143.1 GCA_900550795.1 uncultured Mollicutes bacterium | reverse complement strand
ACTATAGTATATGCATATACTTTAATTTTGTTAAGTTTTTTTTAATTTTGTTAAAGTCGATGTTCAATTTATTAAAGAAAAAACCCTGATTTTACTTCAGGGCCATGATTTCTAATTGGTGGACCTTGTCGGGATCGAACCGATGACCTCCTCCATGCCATGGAGGCGCTCTCCCAGCTGAGCTAAAGGCCCACATCACGTTTTGCAACGCGAATAGTATGATAGTATCTCTAACTAGACTTGTCAAACAAAAAATGCGGGAAGTCGTCTATATACGGCCTCCCGCAAGCTAACTATATAAGGTGAGATTCCTCTAAAAGCTTCTCAACCTCGGTATTTTTTACTAATTTCAAAACCTTTTTAAGTGCTACTTTTTCAATTGCACTCATCTTGGCTTCAGTAATCTTTTTTCTATCAAGAGCATAATAGGTTGCCCTTAATAATTCCCTAACATCGTATCTAGAACCCCAAACTTCTGGGACACCTCTATCGATATTAAGCAAGGTATAGACAGCTTCCATACCAGTACGCATAGAATATTCGGTCGTGAATATTGTATCGTGCTTGACTTCCGCGAATTGCCCAAGGAAAGCGAAGTTAACCGCACCATGAGGAACTACATATGGACGGTCCCCTTCTCCGCGTGGAAGGAAGAAAGCATCAATATAAGGCATGTAGGCCGTAGTAGTATTGCAATGATTCTTGGCTAAATCTTCAATCTTTTCTTCTGGAACTCCAATTAGATACATCCATTCCATTGCGACTTCTATGCCAGTGCAATCCTTCATGGCTTTCTTTACATAATTACCAACTTTATCAGTATGCAATGAATAGAACCATACTAGGGTCTTGTCTTTTGGTTGATCCTTGAATTGTCCTTGCCTATTTATAGTCCAGGAGCATCTCCAGTTATTCCATGAATCCTTAGCAGTGACAATCCCGCCAGTAACGACTTTACCTGAATGAGGGTCTCTTTTACAAATTGCTTTTATATATGGAAGCAAAGTATCATCGCATTCAATCGTAGCAGACATCCAATTAGTATCTTTTATATTTGTGCAGAATACATCTGGATGGCCAAAAGTATCATCCTTGCATTGGCTAGCGATACGTTTCCACATATCCCAGCTAGGTCCACTTCCTTCTTTGATTTTAGATAAATCAGGGGCGTGAGTTTGATCTCCAATGCAGCTAGAATCGACGCAAGATCCATTGGTAATGAATACCAAATCATCTTCCATCAAGCCAATTTCTTCTTCTTCGCCATTGGTTTTGATAACTAATTTAGTAACTACTTTATGGTTGTTGTCGCTAGTATCGAATTGGACGTCTTTTACTTCGACTCTATATCTAAAATCAACGCCGTGTTCTTTTAGGTAATTCTCCAAAGGAAGAATCATGGAATCATATTGGTTATATCTAGTAAATCTTAAGGCCGAGAAATCTGGTAATCCATCGATATGATGTACATATCTTTGTAAATATAGCTTCATTTCTAGTGCGCTAGAAGATTCTTGAAAGGCAAACATGGTCTGCCAATATAGCCAGAAATTGGATTGGAAGAATTGGGTAGTAAATACATCGCTAATTTTCTTATATGCCAAATCTTCATCAGTAGTTAAGAATAATTTTAGTAATTCCCTCTGGGCTTTCTTAGTAAGAGTGAAATTAAGTCCCGTGTTGGCGTTTTCTCCCCTATTTACTGTTGCCCTACATAAAGAATAGTTAGGATCTTTTTTATTTAGCCAATAATAATCATCTAGGACAGATACATTTTTATCTTCTAGGGTTGGGACATCCCTAAATACATCCCACATGACTTCGAAATGGTTATCCATTTCCCTGCCACCACGCATGATATATCCCTTACGAGGATCATAATATCCATCGCAAGCTCCACCACCTAATGAGTCTCTTTCTAATATATGGATACGGTTTCCTTTTAATTGTCCATCTCTAACTAGGTAGAAAGCAGCAGTTAGTCCTGCTAGACCGCTTCCTATGATATAAGCTGATTTCTTGTCGGCATCCTTTGGTTTTTGTGGATGTGCGAACGCTTCATAATTTCCGCTTGAGTAATACATTTTCTTTTCTCCTTGCTTTCAAAGCACCTACATACTAACCAAAAAGAAAAAGCCTCCCAAATTACATAGATCGGAGGCTGACAAATATTTTGATATTTTTTTATTTCTGTCAAAATTAATTATGCTTGACACCTAGATTATCTAGGGCCCTGACAATAAGCCCACTGCATAAAGAAGATGTCTGTTCTACGATGATTTTAGGATCTTTTACCATTCCTTTATCAATCCAGTTGAATACTATTCCACAGAAAGAATATTTAAAGAAATTAATGATAAAATCCTTTTCTTCATCGCTTACTGAATAAGAAGAGGAAACTTCATCCACTACTTGTTTAATAACTCTATAGACAATCGAATATAGATATAATTCAAGCTTATCTCTAGATACAGAATGGTAGATGTTCAAAACGAAAGCCTTATCTTGCTTAATTAGATTAAATACTTCTAGGAATCCTTCTTGCCATGAAGACGGCTTTTTCCCTGCGATGACCTTGCTAGCATCATCTAGGCAAGTCCATTCGACTAAATCGGCAATATCTTGGAAATGATAATAGAAGGTCTGGCGTTTGACACCACACCTATTGGTAATATCTAAAACAGATACCTTATCAATTGGCTTTTCTAATAGAAGTGATTTCAGTGAAGCTGATAAAGCACGCTTTGTAATATCTGACATTATTTTATCTTCCTTACTTCTTTATCTTCTTCATCTATTGCTTTTATATATTCAATTTCAACCTTCTTGATCGGGGCATCCATTCTATTTGTGGCAACGCCTGCGATTTTATCTAAAACATCAAACCCCTCTATCATTTTTCCAAAGGCAGCATATTCACCATCTAGATGAGGTGAAGTCTTATGGACGATGAAAAATTGCGATGTAGCGGAATCCGGGAACATAGTCCTAGCCATGGATATGACTCCGCGTTCATGCCTTAATTGGTTATTTACTCCATTGGATAGGAATTCTCCCTTTATGGAATAATCTAATTCCCTTCCCTTGCTTCTACCATCTCCGCCTTGAATCATAAAACCCTTGATAATACGGTGGAAAGTTAATCCATCATAGAAACCTTGCTTAGCCAAAGAAACAAAATTAGCAGCAGAATTAGGAGCGTTTTCATAATCCAATTCAAACTTCATTACCCCAAAATCTTTAACTTTTATCTCAATCATCTTTTTTCTCCAAAATAATTAAGTAAATAAT
>URTN01000142.1 GCA_900550795.1 uncultured Mollicutes bacterium | reverse complement strand
ATCCTTATCTTTATATCCGCCACAATAGGAAATTAATTCAGATACATGGGTACCAATCCTAACTTTGAAGTTGGAAGGAAAATTAATCCCATCTCCATTGACCGATACATATCTATCAGTAACTGGCCTATTGAATTTAACCGCCTGATATATACCTTGGGCAGTCGAGACATTGAAATTGATGATTCCAAATTCGGCAGGAAGATGTCCAAAAGGAATCTTGATTCCAGTTGCTTCTTTTATCATCGCGATTTCCCAGCCCTGCGGATAATAATTCTTGACTGGGCAAATCTCTATTCCCTTATTATCTTCTCTTCTTAAGAAAGAGGAATAGACATCTATTAAATCCTTATATTTCCCTTTGACACAAATTAAGGCTTTCTTGCAGGAAAATGCCTGCATGATGATTTTTATTCCCTTAATTACTTCTTCTATATCTTCTAGCATCAGCCTATGATCACTAGTAATATAAGGTTCGCATTCAATCCCATTGATCAATATTTGATCTATTTTCTTATCGGTTTGGAATTTGATATAGGTTGGGAAGGAAGACCCTCCTAATCCTACCATGGCGGTTTGCTTCAATATCTCAGTAATATCATCTTTACTTAATTTAGATATTTCTTCATCGCTTCTAGGTTTGACACTGCTAT
Source organism: uncultured Mollicutes bacterium (assembly GCA_900550795.1). Lineage (GTDB taxonomy): Bacteria > Bacillota_I > Bacilli_A > RFN20 > CAG-826 > Alloenteromonas. Next base: position 2,648 of record URTN01000142.1, on the reverse strand, counting down.
CCCATTCTTCCTTGAAATCATTTTCGATAACTAGGAAATCAACTAATTTACCAGAACGGTGATAATGCTTTTCCTTCCCAATGAAAGTACCTGAAACAGTCGCATGTATGGGTTGGTCGAAAAAGGGGGCATGCCTAATACCAATCTGTTGCCCTATTTTTACTTTGTCCCCAACATTAATGAATACCTCGCTTTTAGAGCAACGTGCATTGTCTGTAGCAAGATAGATGAATTTAGGAGGAGTAGCCTTAATTGATGGCAATATACCCATCAATCCTTTGCTATCCTCGATATGTTTTGCTTTTGCAATCATAAAGACTCCTGCAAATATGAATTACTTGTAACAAGAGTATTCTACTACTTTCGGTAATTCAGTATAAGAGCATATTTGCTGATTTACCGATAATGTTATGCCAATATAAATATATTAAGGAGAAAAAAGAAAATGGAGACCATAATAAAAGAAGATAAAATCGAATTAGTTCAAGAAGATAAAGTCGTTGGAAAAATCGAATTTATTAAAGATGGCAATGAATTAACTATCACCCATACTATCGTTAACCCTCTTTTTAGAGGACAAGGTATAGCAAAAATACTTATGGAAAAGGTAATAAATGAAGCAAAAGAAAAAGGATTAAAGATAATTCCCGTTTGCTCTTATGCCGTATCTTATTTTGAAAAGAACCCTGAATATAAAGAATTATTAAAATAGGCCTCTAAACTAGAAGCCTAAATCTTAATCGATAACAGGAAGGCAAGAAGCAATATAGCTTTGTCCTAGCCTTTTGAAGTTTTCATCAGGAGTAAATACTTCTATATTTGCTTTCTTTTCCTTTAGATAACTAGAAGCGACATCTTTAATTATCTCTCCCCCAACTCCAGTTAATACGCGGCCAAGTAGAAGCACGCTACTAATAGGAGCAAACAAAGAGAAATAATATATGGCATCACCTAGATATAATCCCATATCATGATAGGCATCTAGAGTCAATTTATCGCCACGCTTAGCGTCTTCTTGTATTTCAAGAAGTTTGCTAGGGAAGTTTTTGCCCTTATATTTTTTACCGTTTTTCTCTAATAGGAGAACAATTCCTTTTTGGGAAAGGTAATCGCTCGCGGCACCTTTTATATTGAATATATAATGGCTTCTTGCATTAATATCGAAATTAACCGGTACTTTAGATAATTCGTTGATGAAATTATTTAAGCATCCTTTTGATGCATATCCTGCCGCAAAAGAAGTACCTAATGCTAGTCCTAAGACATTATCCTTATTAAATAATAAAGAAGCTCCGATTGCTGAGACATCCCCATCATTTGCAACTGCAAAAGGGACGCCTTTGAAATGTTTATTTATTATGTTAAAGAATATAGGTGCTACATGTTCTTTGATATCTATAGATGGAACGTCTTTAAATAAAGCAGGCGATTTATAGTAGTTATCTAAGACAACTCCTGCTGTAGATATTCCAATCGCATCGACTTTAGGAAGATATGATTTAGCCCTCAATAAGGAATCTAATATACCTTCTTCATGATATCTATAATCTTTTTGGTTTTTTGGATCCCAGATGACTTCTTCTGAAAATAAGACTTCCCCGTTTTTAGAAGCAGTTACCTTTCTATCCGACCCACCTAGATCTAGCCCAATCCTATATCCGTCAAAAGAAGTACCAAATCTAGTCAAATGTTCCTTTTTAGCTAAAGTGGCTAGATTTTCTTTTACTTCAAAAGGAATAGAAAAGATATTTTCCATTTCCTTAAAGGAATTTAGCACCTCTTCATCTTTATATAACTTATCCTTTAGATGGATAAAGAAATCATGGTTCCCATTATAATAAATAGAATCCCCTCCAACCATCCAGATAAGGGTAAGGATAATCTTTTTTACATAATAGTAGCTAGATTCAAAGTCAGTTGAGATTTTAAAAGAATAAGGGAAGATGATGGAATCACCCCTACTTAAGGTGAGGGTTATCCCTTCACTTCCCTTCTTATTTGCATTTAATATCTCTTCTGAAGCGAATTTATAATCACGTTCTAGAAGAAATTTGCTCATAATATCTTTCCGCTAGTAACTAATCTACCGTCTTTTGAATCGAATAGTAATATGCCATCGCCTTCAAAAGTAAGGTTGATCTTGCTTCCGGCTGGATAATCTTCTCCTCCAAAGACGACAGAAGTAATGATATTTTCGCCTACTTTAAGTCTAACGATAGTTTCCATACCACTAGGAAGAGCAGCGTAGACTTCAGTTTCGATACCTTTTCCTTCATGTAGCCTAATGGCTTCAGGACGGATACCTAGATAATAACGGCAGCTAGATTTTGGCTCATCTCCGCTAATAGTAGCAACATGAGGGACGAAATCCTTATCGACGTTACGTTTTTCTACATATCCCTTCTCTTGGGAAATTTCTTCTTTTCTAGTCTTTCTGATTGCCTCTAATTCTTCAGCCTCCCTTTCAGATTCGGCAAGGCTAAATTTGGCATTATTTGGCAAATAGGAGACATCAAGAAGACCATTTAATCCCTTGATATGGAGCGAGCCTTTTCCTTGGCTAACCTCAACAGGAAGGAAATTGACGGCAGGATTGCCGACGAAGTCAGCGACAAATTCGTTATATGGCTTTGCATAGACTACTAGAG
>URTN01000141.1 GCA_900550795.1 uncultured Mollicutes bacterium | reverse complement strand
CCGAAAAACAACGAAAATTAAAGATGTCCATTTTTGATTAAGTTTGAACAAAACAATTGTTAAACATTCATTTGTAATCAATTTTGATTAATTATCATTATTTTGATAATTCTTTTCTAAAAGAAACAAGTTCAGTTCAAATATGACATACTATAGCCATATCCAAGGAGGATTATATGTTTACTGATGCAAAAAACAAATTTGCCAAGTATGGAGTAGACGTTGAAAAGGCGTTAAGCGAAATAAAAGAATATGCTTTATCTGTCCATTGCTGGCAAGGCGATGATGTTTTGGGTTTCCAAAATAGCGGAGCCTTAACTGGAGGAATCCAAACAACTGGAAACTATCCAGGAAGAGCAAGAAACTTTGCTGAATTAAAAGAAGATATCGATTTTGCCTTCTCAATGATGTCAGGAAAGAAAAGGCTAAATCTACATGCGATATATGCAGTTAATGATGGAAATAAAACCATTGATAAACTAACTGTTGAAGACTTTAAGCCATGGATGAGTTGGGCTAAAGAAAATAATATTTCATTAGATTTCAACCCAACTTTCTTCTCTAACCCAATGGTTAAGGATGGCTTGACCTTATCTTCTCCAGATGAAGAAGTCCGTAGCTTCTGGGTAAGACATGGCAAGGTTTGTAGAGAAATCGCTAATGAATTCGGAAAAGCCCAAGGAAATCCTTCTTTATGCAATATTTGGATTCCGGACGGAATGAAAGATGTTCCTGCCGATAGGCTTGGCCCAAGAATGAGATTAAAGAAGTCCCTAGACGAGATATATTCAGTCAAATATCCAAGCGAGAACTTGATGGACGCCGTCGAAAGTAAGGTATTTGGAATTGGATTAGAATCATTTACCGTCGGTTCTAGCGAATTCTATCAAAACTATGCCGCATTAAATGGAGTTTCCTGCTTATTGGATAATGGACATTATCATCCAACTGAAAATGTTGCTGATAAGATCCCATCATTATTGTGCTTCTATCCAAAGATTGCACTTCATCTTACCCGTCCAGTTAGATGGGATAGCGACCATGTAATTATTAAAGATGACACCATGCAAGATCTTTGCAATGAAATCGTTCGTTGCGGTGGCAAAGATAGAGTTGTTATCGGGCTTGATTACTTCGATGCATCTATTAATAGGATTGCCGCTTGGGTAATTGGAGAAAGAAGCGTTCAAAAATGCTTATTACAAGCTTTGTTAACCCCATGGGAAGAATTAAAAAGGCTCCAAGATGCCGGTGATTTTACCCACTTGCTTGAATTAGAAGAAAGGGTAAAAGACCTACCATATTCTACAATTTATGAAGAATATCTAAGAAGAGAAAACATGAAAGAAAACATCATGGAAGATGTTGATAGATACGAAAAGGAAGTCTTATCAAAAAGAAGGTAATTAAAATGAATCCAGTAGAAACAAGTTTCTTAAAAAGATTTGCCAAACTTTGTGGCGATGGCTATAGAAAAGGATGGCATGAACGTAATGGTGGCAACCTTTCCTACCGCATGAATGAAGAGGAAGTAAATGAGGTAAAGGATTCCTTAAATACTTCTACTCCTTGGATAAAGATTGGCGCAAGTGTTCCAACCTTGGCTAATGAATATTTCCTAGTCAAATGCACTGGCTGCTATATGATGAATATGGAAAGCGATCCTGAATCCAATTGCGGGATCATCAAAGTCGATGAAAAGGGCGAAAATTACCGTATTGAATGGGGAATGAAAGGTGGAAACCATCCAACTTCCGAACTTCCAAGCCATTTAATGAATCTAGCTGTTGTAAAGGCTAGGACAAATGGCAAATATAGAATCGTCTACCATTGCCATCCAGCCAATGTTATTGCTCTTACCTTCGTCTTACCTCTAGATAACAAGACTTGGAGCCATAAGATGTGGGAAATGATGACTGAATGTCCAATTATCTTCCCTGCTGGAGTCGGAGTTGTTCCTTGGATGGTTCCTGGCGGAGAAGAAATTGCCTTAGCTACTTCTAAGTTAATGGAAACATATGATGTTGCTATCTGGGCACATCATGGAATATTCGTAACTGGGGAAACATTTGATTCAACTTGGGGATTAATTGATACTGTTGATAAGAGCGCCGATATATTAGTCAAAGTCTTATCAATGGGCGGAATCAAACAAACTATCACTGATGATGATTTCAGGGCCTTACAAAAGCCATATCGCGTCACTGTTAATCCAGAATTCCTAGATTAATAAAATAATCGAATTAAGGGCTATCGTTAAATGGTGGCCCTTTTTAAGTGCAAAAAAAGAAGAGGGACAAGCCTCTTCTAATTTGTTTTTGGTTTTTATTTGCCTTCGTAAGGCCTTAATGACCTCATTGACATCCACATTATTCTTAAACCGAACAGGAAGATGAATCCCATCATGGCGAATTGCGGAAGCAAGAATCCAACGATTAAGGATAATATAGCAGGTGAGACTGAAGCCCAATAAGCCATCTTTTGGGTTTCCCAGAATGTATAGATCCTAAATGGATTACGTTTTCCTCTAGTCATTAAGAATATGACTAATCCGAATAGGAATTCTAAGCCAACGTAAACAGCTGCCATGATACCGCAATAAGTCCAGGATTGGGTGTTCTTTTGGGTTTCGGCGCAATCGTTTAGGAATGATGCGTAACTAAGTTTTAACTTTTCAGCATATTCGATGGTGTTTTTATCAACATCTGTTGGGGCTAAATTCTTTAAATGTAACCCTTCGCTTCTATCATAGATTCCATTAATTACAGAAGAACTAGAAGCGTCTGCTTTAACCTTGAATACATAGATTGTCTTTTTTCCTAATACAAGAGCGTTGTTGGAATACTTATCTTTTTCACCGCCTCTAGCAATGTCGCTATAAGGGTTTTTATTGTTTACGACACGTGCATAGAAGTCATAATCGGAAAGTTCTTCATTCTTGTCATTGTGCTTTTCGTAGTCATTGAAGAAAACTTCAAATATGGTTTTATTTGAATCGGTATTTTTGACTGTATACCATTTTTGGTCTTCACTAGAGAAAGTGGAAGTCCATTTGTTATCGGTGTCGACTAATGTTGAATCTTTTACTACAAAATCGACCCCTTTTTCTTCCATGAAATTTTGGAAGTGGACTAAGCCATTTTCGTAACCATAAGTAGCTGATCCTAACATGCTTGTTCCGTACTTGGTTTTCATGTTTGTTGTGAAGGAAGGAATCAATGCGATTATGACGGATAAGATTCCGAATATTATTGGCAAATACCAGTGCCATTCACGGCCCGTTTTTATGCAGGCGTCGTTAGATATTAATGT
>URTN01000140.1 GCA_900550795.1 uncultured Mollicutes bacterium | reverse complement strand
ATTAGAAGCAGATGATACCAAGCCATTAAAGGTTAAGGAAGATGAAAACAAAGGCCTTATGTGGGCGCCTATTGAAGATATCTACAAATTATCTAATGAGCCGTGGTTTATTGAACACGTATATAAAAAGCTTAACGAAAAACTATATAAACTAATCAAAGAAAATAAGATTTAATTGGCTTTTTTTCTTTTGAAATAGAACAAGAAATAAGCTGGGACTAAAGTTAAAATAGAAGCGCTTAAGGTGACTAGGAACATATTTTTGTCTGGCATAGAAGCGGTGTTACCGAATTCATTTATATATTCGCTAGAAAATACTGCTAAGGCAATATTTGAACCAATAATCATTGGAAGCATGACCGCCATTATCATCCTTACTCCTTGCAAAGACCCTACTTTATCTAGCGGAGTTTCGTCTCTTAAAGTAACTCCTAGTACAGTTGTGCCAATTAGATATGAACTCATTAGGAATATCCCTGCAATAGTTGCACTTATCATGTCCTTTATAAAATATAAGGATAAGCTAGAAACTGCTAGGATTATTATGGAAGCAAAAAGGATTTTATCTTTGCCAAGTTTCTCCATAAATACCCCGATGATAATAGTAAATACGCTGGCTAATATTAATATAATTCCCATTACCAAATAGAAATTAAGCCCATTGATTCCTAATCCTTCCTGGAAATAGACTAGGTAATAAGGCAAGAACGAATCAATTGCTATATTAAAACAGAAGAAGCAAAGAAGGCATAGATAGAATCTCTTGTTATTCTTTATTGAAGATGGCTTAAATCCATAGATGAAATTAGATAAGAATCCATCATCTCTTTTTATCTCGGTCTTATCTTTATTTAATAAGAAGAAAGATGCTAATCCAACAATAAACGTCAAAGCACCTGCAATTATAAAGAAATATAGCCATGGGGTAGCAATTCTAGAAGCAAATTCACTTTGAGTTTCACCTTCTTCTTTGCTTCCTGGAACTCCTAATATCAAGCCTAATCCCATCATCAAGGCTAAAGCGATTAAAGGTAGAATTGATATAACGGATTCAACCATTGGTCTATTTGTCTCGTCTGTTTGATCAGTAATATAAGAAGAATAACAGGCATCATTGCTAGTTGAACCAAATAAAGTCATCACGCAGTCGATAATGACATTTAATATGCCAACCCACATGATAGCCTGAGTTGGGTTTAATCCACCTTTTATTAATATTGGATAAGAAGCCACTCCAAATAATGCAACCGAGACTCCCCAAAGCATATAGCCTATAGCAATTATTGGCTTTCTTTTGCCTAATTTATCTGAAAGAGGTCCGATAACTAAAGTAGTAATGGCGGCCACTATAGCAGAAAATGTCGTCATGTAATTTATATATGAGGCATCTCCAGTTTGAGAATATACATATAGGTTTATGTATTGATTTTCAATCGCCCAGGCTAGCTGGCCTATTAATCCGACAAGAATAAATCCAATCCAGGATTTAACACCCAATGGGGTTCTTTTAATTTCTTTTTCCATGCAATAAGTATTGATTTGCAGGTTATAAACTTCAAGAAATTAATTGTATTTTTAAGGTCTTAAGCAATACATTCAGGTAGTTAAATTGAACCACTAAATATAAAAAGTGGTCGAAATTAACCAAACTATAAGATGGAATATGCTTATGCGGGAGATACTAAAGATAAAGTTTTAACAAGGAAACGATTGTTTATGCCTTTTTGATGATATAGATCAAAGATGAGATTGTTGTTTGTTTGCCTAATGACATGAAAGGTATGTTCGATAAATAAGGATTATATTTCTTTGATAACATGTAGATAATGAAATTATTTTTCACTTTCATTTTATTTCAACCTAAATTTTGCAATTTGTATGAAAAAATATTTTCATAATATGAAATAATATAGTTATGGGAAAGATAAAGTTTGGAACAGGTGGGTTTCGAGCAATAATAGACGAAGCCTTCAACAAAGAAAACGTAAGGTTAGTAGCGGAGGCACTTTCTTTGATAATCGAAGAAGAAAATGCCAAAAAAGAAGTAGTGATTTGTTATGATAGAAGGAATTATTCCCCTGAAGCAGGATTAGAAATGGCTAAAGTTTTAGCTAGTCATAATATAAGGGTATATCTTGCAAATACTGATTCTCCAACACCTGCAGCAATTTATCATACAATGGCTAGAAATAATGATTATGGAATAATGATTACAGCTAGCCATAATCCATCTACTTTCAATGGGGTAAAACTCTTTACCAAAGGCGGTTATGATGCCGATGAAACCTTTACCAAAAAAATAGAAAAGAAAGTTGATTCAATAATATCTATCCCTGAATTTAAGGATGAATATTATTCTTTAATAACTAGATTCAATCCTCTTCCGGAATATATTTCTAACATTCTTAAATTCTCAAAGAAAAAGTTAAACCACAACATCAAAGTTGCCTATGACAATATCTATGGAACTGGGATTGATTCGATATTGCCTATATTAAAAGAAATAGGAATAGAAGACCCATTAGTTTTAAATCCAGAACACGATACTAATTTTGGCGGGAAGTTACCTAACCCAATCCCGTGCAACTTAAAAGATCTTATCAATATAGTAAAAGAAGATAAATATGATGTAGGTTTCTCTGCCGATTCAGATGCAGATAGACTTGCCGTTATTGATGAAAAAGGTAATTTTGTTTCTCCAAATGAAACTATGGCGTGCATCTATTATTACCTAGTCAAGGTTAAAGGAGAGAAGGGTGATGTAGTTAGAAATGTTGCTTCTAGTTTCCTTCTTGATGATTTAGCTCTTGCTTTAGGTCAAAAATGCCATGAAGTTGATGTCGGATTTAAAAATGTAACTAGAGGTATGGCTGAGACTAATGCCCTTTTAGGTGGCGAAAGTAGCGGAGGTCTTACAGTTAGAGGTTATCTAAAAGGAAAAGATACAACTTTTGCCTTAACTTTATTCCTAAACATGATGGATGATATGGACAAACCAGTATCTGAAATCGTAAAGGAAGTAAAAGAATTTGCCTCCTATAAATCTTTTGAATTTGAGTCTTTTGTCGAATATCCTTCTTCAAAAGAGAATTACATCGAAAAGTACCTGGAGAACAATAACCCTGAATTTGATATTCCTTTGTTAAAGAAGGAACGCATTGATAGGAACTTCAAATATTATTTCTCTCCACATGAATGGGGATTATTAAGATTATCTAATACAGAGCCTGTATTAAGGCTATATCTAGAATTAGATAATAAGGATTTATTGATCAAAGAAGAAAACCGCATTAAAGAATTCGTTTCTAGAATGGGTTAGGTTTTTTTCTTTGTTTATTAAAGAGAGTCTAAAT
>URTN01000139.1 GCA_900550795.1 uncultured Mollicutes bacterium | reverse complement strand
TCGACTGTTTTTGGTTTTAGCTTAAGGTAAGAATAGAACTCATTTCTAACATCTTCGTATTTATAATCGTAGTCTTTAGCAATCATTCTTAATACTTCATCGAAACTAATCTCGCCTATATCGACTTTGCTAAAATATCTGTCTTTTATGATTGAACCTTGTTCTCCAAAATGCTTCTTAAAAAACTGAGGTCCCATTTCATCTACAATTACCCCAAAGAAATCTGTTAGGAATGTAATTTGCTTTTCTTGCTCCATCTTCAACACTTCCTTTTAGCCTAGATAAGTATACTCATCTTTGTCTAAAAATCATTTCATATGTAAAAATCTATAATTTTTAATTTTCCATCTCGAATATATTACGTTCCTAGTGATATGATTTATATCATATGAAAACAAACATTTATTTATCTACACCTGCTATCGTAGGAATCGTAATTGGCTCAATATGCGGAGCTGCCTTAATTGGGATTCTAGTTTATTTCCTTTTCTTCTCTGGGCTACGTTATAAAAAACAAGTCAGGGAACTATCTAGAAGGTTTGAATATCTCCATGCCCTTTTATTCGGACAGGATTCCCAATACGTTAAACGTATCGAGATTATTTCACTAACTAATCTTCTGTATGTAAATACCCACATGACCTTCAATAAAAGATTCAAGGATATTCGTGATAAAGGCGATGCAAGTGCACAAACCACGATTAATGATCTTAAGGATTTATTAAGTGACCGTGATTATAAAGCCTTGAAAGCTGCTCTTCCTAAGGCCAAAGAAGTAATTGATTCTTATGATGATGAAGTCAATTCCTTAAATAGCGATCTTTTGGTCGTTATTAAGCCAGAAGAAGAATGCCGTCAAAAATCTTTAATGCTCAAAGAGGAACTTAGGAAAATTAAGCAAGATTATTATGTTAAGCAAGCTGATTTGACTTTGGTCGCCCCTTCATTTGAGACTGTGTTCAATAAATTGGATGATAGATTTAAAGATTTTGAATCTTATGTTGAATCCGCTCAATATGATGATGCTAACAATAGGCTTCCTGAGATTTCAAAAGTTTTGAAAGAATTAGCTAATGTCATAAAGGAAATGCCTAATATTTGTGTCACTATACAAAGCGTAATACCAGAAAAACTTGCTTCCTTAGAAAATAAATATGAAGAGCTTCTCTCTTCTGGATATCCTTTGCATCACTTGTTGGTCAAAGGAAATATTGAAGACATGAGAAGGGAATTAAATATTCTTACTAATTCTGTTCAGAAATTCGAACTTGATGGGGTTAATGAAAGATTAGATGGCATGCTTGCCCAAATTGATGATTATTTTAATTCATTTGAAAAGGAAAAAGATGCTAGGGTATCATTTGAAAGCGACTGTGATAAGGTTTATTCCTATGCAAATTCAATAGATAAGAAATATATCCGTTTATGCAATTCACTTCCCGAAGTTAAGAAAATCTATGTAATCTCAGAAGAAGAAAATGCAAAGATCGGTGCAATTAAAGTTTTAGTAAATAAAGCAGGTGCCACCAAACGTAGCCTTGATACATTTATTCACTCCGTTACAAAACAACCATACACAATCCTAGTAGAGAAGATGAATTTACTTAATGATGAATCTAATTCAACTAGCCAGGCAATAGATGATTTCGATAGATACCTATTATCTTTAAAGAATGATTCTGAAGTTGCCTTCAATAGCGTTTCAACTTTCGATACAAAGATGAAAGATGCAGAATATTATCTACGTTTGATGGATATTCCTGCATTAAATAAGAAATATCAGCCTGATATTGATAGATGTTATGACTTGCTTAATCAAATTTATACAAAGCTGAATGGCCTTCCAATTGATGTTGCACTTATTAATCAGCTCGAAAACGAATTAAACCAAGTGGGGGAATCAGTGTTCAATTCCACGAAAGAAGATTACCAGCAAATGCTTATGGCCAATGGATCTATTCTATTTGCCAATAGGGATAGAAGACACCTAGGCGAAATGGATGCCACCTTGAAACAGGCTGAAGGATTTTATTTCTCTGGTGAATTCAAGAAAGCTTATGATGAAACCAATGCCGTCTTAAAGCGCATTGCGGGTGAATAATTATGATTTATTTGGATTATTGCGCAACAAGCGCTCCTTTTGAATCGGTCCTAGAAGTTTATAAAGATATCAATACCAATCATTTCGGAAACCCTTCTAGCCTGCATTTCTATGGCTATGAAAGCAAGAAGCTACTTGAAGAGGCTAGAAATGGAATCTTGTCTTTATTAAATGTAGATAAAGTTGATAATCTGATTTTTACTTCTAGTGCCACAGAAGCTAATAACCTTGTTTTAAAAGGTGTCCCATTCAAATACAAGAATAGGGGCAATAGGATTATTACTTCTTTAGGGGAGCATCCATCTATATTGAACCCATTGATCCAAATGAAGGAATTATTTGGATTTAAGGTTGATTATGTTCCTTTAAAAGGAGATGGGGAAATTGATCTAGAAGCCTTTAAATCTATGATGGGCGATGATGTCATTTTAGTGTCCATCATGGGGGTAAATAACGAGACAGGTGCAATAAATCCAGTAAAAGACATTGCTAATATAATTAAATCTTATCCAAAATGTTTCTTCCATTCAGATTTGACCCAGGCTATAGGAAAAATCGATCTAGATTATTCTATATTTGATATGTTTTCCTTTTCCGCCCACAAAATTGGTGGGGTTAAAGGAAATGGATGTCTAGTCTATAAAAAGAAAGTCCAATTTGTTCCACTAGTTTATGGAGGCGAACAAGAATATTCACTCCGTTCTGGCACAGTTGATGTAGCTTCTAGTTATTCTACCTATATTGCCTTAAAGACAACTTTATCTTTATTAAAGGAAAAGAGTGGACACGTGTATCAATTAAGGGACTATCTTTATTCAAAATTAGAAGCAATTCCTTCAATTTCACTTAACTCAACAAAAAAAGGAAGCCCGTTTGTTACTTCTATATCATTGGAGAAAAATAAGGCTTCTGTAGTTGTTGAAGGCTTATCAAATAAAGGCATATGTGTATCTAGCGTTTCGGCTTGTTCTTCTAAAGGAGAACCTTCTTCATATGTATTGACTGCGATGGGAAAAAAATTAAAACAAGCGCATAATCCAATTAGAATTTCATTTTCTTTTAATACAACTAAAGAAGAAATTGATATATTTATCCAAGAATTAGAAAGACTTTTAAAGGAGACAAAGACTATATGAATGATTCCTATTTAATGGTCCATTATGGCGAATTATCTACCAAGGGCGATAATAAGAAAATATTTATTAGATGTCTATATCAAAATATAAGAAGAGCCTTAAAGAAATTTGAGGTTGAGACTAGATATAC
>URTN01000138.1 GCA_900550795.1 uncultured Mollicutes bacterium | reverse complement strand
GCCTTTGATTTAGCCATTAAAGACGAGAATACCTTAATTGAATTCCTTTATAACGATTACATCGAACTCCATAAGATGATAAAAGGAAGCAAGGTTGCCCCAATTCTAGAAATGGAAAAGCTATTTGGAGTATTTGCCTCTACTTTCTCTTTCAAGAAGATGATTTGCAATAAATCAACTTGGATTAATTTAATCCCATTCTTGATGCTAGTGTGCCTTATTGTTGCTTTCTTTATCGCTAAATCCATAACTGGATATGGCGGAGACCTAACTAATGTCATCAATAATGGCGTATTCATTGCGGTAGTTGCAACTGGAGCCGTGTTCATCTATTCTAGCGGATCATTTGATATGTCGCTTGGTCCGGCATCATTAATGTGTGCTTCTGTTGCAGGTATATTGTGGAATTCTACCCATAATGCCTTCGTTTCATTTATAGTTGCCATTTTACTAGGTGCCTTATTAGGAATTGTAAACGCTGTTTTAGCCAATATATTGAATCTCCCAGTCATGGTCATGACTTTGACAATGATGAATATATTGAATGCTATACATGCGGTTATCCTTCAATCAGTTGGCAACCAATTGTTTATTGACGGAGGACTCTCTTCTAGCAACTCCAATACGACAACTCTTATATATGCTTGCTTCCTAGTTTGCTTCTTCTTGTTGTTGTGGGCCATCTTCAATTACACAAAGATTGGACGTAAGAACAAATTTATCGGTTCAAATGCAACAGCTGCCAAATTTAACGGTATCTCCTTGATGAAAGCTGGCATCATCTCGTTTGCAATTTCTGGAGTTGGGCTTGGATTATGTGGCTTCTTGTTTGCAATGTCAAAATCTGGAAGCTCTTATTCAACCGGAACAATATTGGATACCATAGGACTTAATGTTGTCATTGCCATTGTATTTGGTGGTATGACTACTTCTGGTGGACCTAGATCTAGGGTAAGCTGCGCTGTTATCGGGGCATTCTTCTGCATCTTCCTTGACGAATTATTCAGGGCTATAGGCATTGCTGATTATAGATATCTAGCCAAAGGAATCATCTTCCTAGTTGTTTCCTTTATCAATATGTATAACAGCCGTCCAAAGATGCTAGCTAGGTAGGAGGAATAAAAATGACTTATACAGAAAAAGCGAAATTCAATCGCAACATAATTACTTCTTCTAGACCTTTAAGGAAATTTGGAAGGAACTTATTCTTCTCTCTTGCCTTACCAATAATATTTGGATTAATCGCCGTAATATTATCCTCTATCGCCCATGAAACTTTATTTGTAAAGCCTGGCGATAGTGCTTCGACATTAAAAAACATCATGTTATTTGTCAAAAGCGTTACCTTGACAATAGTTGCTGCCCTTGCGCTTAATTCCAACCTTAATTCAGGACGTATGGACTTCTCCCTTGGCGCAACTGGTATATTGGCTGCTTTATTAGCTAGCGAAATATTAGGCGGGGATATCTCTACCATCAATAATATCGTTGCCTTCTTGCTATTAACTATATTAATCGGAATGGTATTAGGATTCCTCAATTCCTTAGTATTCATCTTCCTAAAATTACCTCCAATCGTCATGTCGCTTGGTATGTGCCTTGTATTTGAAGGTATTGCCAAAATCATCGTTGGTGGGAATAATTCCAAGAAACTTATCGATAGCGAGATTACCGGTAACTTCTTTATTGAACCAGTAGTCATTATCCCAATATTAGCAATAGTAGTTATCTTTATGTCATTGGCATTCTGCTACTCGCAGTACGGCTATAACAAGAACGCCCTTGTCTATGATCAAAAGATTTCTGTCGATACTGGTATCAAGGAAGTAAGGAACTGCATTGCTTGCTTCATCATTGCCGGAGGATTAATCGGCTTATATCAAGTAATCGATACATGTAGTTTGTCAAATGTCTCGGTAAAAGTTGATTTGGGTTCATCTTCGACCGTATTCAAAAACTTCCTTCCAATATTTATTGGAGGCATCTTGGCCAAATATTCTAACCAGATAATCGGCTTATTGCTTGCTGTAATATCTACTACCTTATTATCAACCGGTATGGATGCTGCCAATATGATTGGATTCTCTGCTGATGTTCAATCATTGATTACTGGATTTAGTGTATTTGCCGTACTTGTCTATATGGTTGATAAACAAAGATTTGTCGACTGGGTCAAGAAAGTCAAATATGTCATTACCCAGAAACGATTAGGCAGGGATACTTCAGAAGAGGAGGCTATTTAATTATGAATAAGAAAAAGATAATTCTAGGGGCCTTAGCCTTGGCAACTATTCCTTCGATTGCTGCTTGTTCCCCATTTGTCTTTATTGGGCAAAATAGCGATATCGAGGCATTTGCAAATACAAATAATGCAATATTCTTCGCTCTTTATAACTATTATGGAATTAAGGATCAGCACTTTACCAATAAGTGGCTTGGCATGAATGATGCTTTGGCTGAACACGGTATTAAAGTCACTGGCTATGAAGCTCAAAAAGACGCCAAAAGGTTCAAGATCGAACGCCTTCCTGAATCTGATTTACCAAAAGACGCCAAGATCTATATGGTTAATAACCAGACTTGGGATACTGGCCTTCAATATAACAAGCCATTAGCTAACTATAAGCCAATGGCAGTCATCTCCACTTGCAATGGAGTCGAATTTGCCTCCAACCCAATAAAGGCTAGCGGACTTGGAACACAAAATGCAACAATGGGTAGCTTCTGTACCAATTACCGTAATGCCTTTGTTGATGGCTCATTATCTTACCTAGTTACTAAATATACTGCCCATATTGCCCCAATATTCTCGGCCTGCGTTGATGCAGTCGATAATGGGGTGGCCATGAAAAATGAAGATGGGACTGCCTTGGCATTAAGTGTTACTAACTGGGCCGTCACCTCTTTAGAAGAATATGACAAATTAAGTTCAGTTGACCAATATGAACTAACTGATACAGTCCATCCAACCATCCTAAAATCCAATTTGGATCAATTCTTTGATAAATCTAACCCAAATTATGGGGCCGCTAAATTAAGTCAGTGGCTCGCTAATAGCGATTACGAGACTATCAAATCCTTATATGAATCTAACGAAGGAAAAGTCGATGCAAAGCGCACTGGAACTAGGATAAAGGCTGGACTATTGGTACCAGGAAGCGTTAATGATGCCGTTCAGGCCTATATCGATTATATGAGAGATTACCTAGCAGATGTCTATAACGTCGAAATGCTAGTTAATGAATCAATATCTTCGACTAATACCCAATCCATTGCTTGCCAAGCCTTAATCGATAACGGGGCTAAGTTCATCATCTCACTTCAAGATGATACAGATAGAAACGCCGCTATCAAGATTGCTAATGATAATGGAGTATTCTT
>URTN01000137.1 GCA_900550795.1 uncultured Mollicutes bacterium | reverse complement strand
CTCGTTACTAGAAAGATAGATAATGGGATTATTTTTTATATCAATCAAGGCATTAAGGAAATAATCTTCTTTTTTGAAATGCTTTCTAGAAACGCTAGTTTTAACAAACATCCTAAGGAAATAATTCTTGACCCCATTGTCTTTTTGTTTCTTTTCTTCTAGCTTGTCTAATGAATCTAGAAAAGAGAAAAATAATGACATCTTTGTTTTAAAATCATCTGGATTAGCAAAGACATATTCATCATATTGGCCTAATAGAATCAAAGATAAATCATCGTTAGAATTTATTTCTAATTTCTTTTTATTTAATACAGGGGTCAATTGTTTTTTAATCGATCTATGGTTTCCATATAAGAAAGAAAAAGTATCTTTTAATAAAAGAATTGGGACTGATGACTGCTCGAAATTAGACAAAGGATCATCACAAAATGTAATCTTTATAAAATCCTTTTCTTTTTTATAAAGAGAAATATTTTCGTTAGGGACAATAGTAGTGGGCATTTCCTTGAAATAAAAATGCTTATCTCCTTTTAATGAATTTACTTTTATGACTTCTAGAAAAGAAGGCGGAAAACCATTTTCTTCGATTAAGAAATTCATTTTTTGGCCTCATCGATTTTTTCAATCCCAGTTATAGCGTCGAAAGCCTGGCTATAGGAAGCATTTAACGGAAGATTAATTAACGGTTTATCTAACCCAATTACTAATGTAGATGCTGAGATTAATAATTCATTTCTATCTTTCTTTACAAATAGGCGTGTAAAAGGATTTTTGGATTCATTTACTCTTTTATTATCTTGCCTAGATATAAATGTTGATGCGGAATTAATTCCTTCTAGGAAATAAGTCCCTTCTTTTTCTAGACTTAGGATTATATTTTCCTTGCCTTCTAAAACATCTAAAAAGGAAACATTTTCTATATCAAATTCTTTTAAATTAGCTAATGGGTTACCTCTATTTAGATTTAGATAACCAATTTTTGGGGTAGATATAACTTCCATATTTATTCTTTTTAGATATGAAAGGCAGTTATTAATCGCAGAAACTACAATTTCTTTTTCTAATGAAGGCAAAAGAAGGAATATTGTTTGCCTAGTTTTATCAACCCCGTTAAATAGATAAGCAAAACTAATCGGATTTTTATAAGTAGAGACTAATTCGTTTTTAGATTCAAAATCTACTAATCCAATTACTTCTTTATCATTAAGGAAATTTGATAAAGGGTTGAATTTGCCTTTATTAATACTTATTCCTTCGACTCCTTCTAGGGTTATTAATAATTCTTCTTTTCCGTAAATAGAAAGATGATATTTGGCATTCTTATGACCATAGACTTTTATAGCAGTTATGATGTCTTCGGCTTTAGTTAAATTAGAAGGGATATTTATTGCAATTGTTTTCATGTGAATATTTTAAATGTTATAGATAAATAAATGAATTGAATAATAACCGGCTTTGTTGAAATCAGGCACCGAAGATATTTGTAAAAAGTTAACAAAATTCGCAAGGATGTTATTTGCTAAAACGATTATACCCTTATTTGTTTCCAGCTAATTGTATTTATTTTGCCATGCTTAAAAGACAATTTTCTTCATCGCAACTCCATTCATAAGGACGAAGGAATTCCCCATGGAACGAATTGTTCTTGCCATCTAGATAATCCCAATAATCGGATGAACACCATTTAGTATTTAAACTTATCCTTCCTCTTTTTGCATTTAGGATATGTTCTATATCAAATTTCCTTAAGACTAGACGTAACCTACATAAGGCATCCCTATATAGCTTCTTGGAATATTTAGGATCTTTTTCTGGCCATAATTGGGTGATGGCTTCTTCCATTAAAACTTCGCCACCTCTTCTATAAACAAGCAAGGCTAGTAACTCTTTTGCTTTCGCACGGTCAAAATCAAGCAAGACATCATTAACATAGCAATCAAAATGGGAGAATGTCTGGAAATATATCTTGGCCTTGTCTTTTTCTAATAGTTTTGCAAGGATGCTATCCATTGTCTCTTTTTTATAAGGCTTATAACAAAATGCAAATAGGTTATCCTTCAATTTGGATTTAATTTCTTCGATATTTTGGAAATAGCCAGTTATGAATATGATTTTGATATTAGGCTTCAACTTAATTATCTTCAAAGCAAAATCTATCCCGTTCATATCTGGCATGACTATATCTAAAAATGCTGCATAGACGTCATGGGTCTTTATATAATTCAAGGCAGCTTGATAATCTTTTTGAAACAGCTGCATTTGGATATTTGCCTTATCAATGACATGTGATGAAAACATATATAATGATTCTTTTTCATCATCAACAACTACTATCTGCATCTATTTTCTCCTTCTTATTTATAGGAAAAGAAACAATGACGTTTGTACCTTTTCCGATTTTAGATTCAATTTTTACCTTTGCCTTGCTAATTAACTCTAGTCTTTCTTTCGCGTTTTTAATTCCAACTGAATTAGGCTTTATTTTAGATTTATCGAAGCCAATTCCGTTATCTGAAATCAAGACATTGTAATTTTTCTTGTCTTTATATGTCTTTATTTGGATATAGCCATTTTCTTTATCTTCGACTTTAGAATATTTGAAGGCGTTTTCTACAAAAGGTTGTAAACAAAGCATTGGCAAATCAAATTCAAAATCACCTATATCAAGCAATACATCTACTTTCCTATTCTTTCTTGCATTTTCTAATTCTATATAGTTAAGGATATTAGATAATTCACGTGAAAAAGGAATCGTATCATAAGTAGAGGCATCTACATTATTTCTTAGGTGGATAGAAAAGTCTGTTAATAATTTCTCTCCTTTTTGAGGATCTTTTTTATATGTAGCCTGTATGGCAGACAAGCAATTGAATATGAAATGAGGTTTTATCTGGGATTTTAAGGCGTCTGCTTTTATTTGGTTTTGTTTCTTTTCTATCTCTAAGGCATGTATAAGCTTCTTGTCTTTATCTAGAGTTGCTAATCGATATAAGACAATCACGCAGATAATAAGAGGGAAAAGGATATAGGAAGTAGATTGCTCTAAGCCCGCTAACATCATGTTTTCTAAATCAAAGAATGTACATGTTGCAAACATTGTTAAAGAAGAAATAAATAGTAGATAGACGATATTTACTTTCTTTTCCTTGATATCTTTAGCTAGAAGTGGAGCGAAAGACAAAAGGCTAAGAACGATTAACATCATCGGTATTATTTGATAAAAGGTACCCATTAATACATAAAACAAAATAATGCTTGTCACACTGGAAAGGATTAACAAAGATAAATGGATGATAGAGAAATCGATTTTCTTTGTCTTAACTAGATGATAGAAAAGGGCAAATATAAGTAAGGTATAAGAGATAAGATTAAACTCAAGGGTATAGTTAA
>URTN01000136.1 GCA_900550795.1 uncultured Mollicutes bacterium | reverse complement strand
ATATAAGATTTCAACACGAAAATGAATTTAGATATTTGATGATTGGCAGAAACAATCAGCAAGGCAGTTTTGTCAAATGTCTTCCTACGGAAATTGAACTTGGGTGTAAAAACTTTGCAATTGGCTTGGAAATTTCTAAATGTAACATTGGCAGTTTGAAGTAAATAATCCAGGGGGACAAAATCATGAGAAAGATATTTTTGTACTCATCATTAACGGCAAGCATCATTGCCATTGTCGCACTTGTATTGACAAGTACTAATCCAAATCCATTGTCTAGGATAAATGCCAATATTAAGTCATACGGGATAACCTTTGATTCTGGAAGAAACAAGTTTCACGAACATGAGGGCATTACAGCCTATGGTGGCAATTCAATTGTAAAGACTGATTTGGGAAACGACATTGGCTTTACATATTACCAGTTAATGGGAGGCATAAAAAGCACTTGGCATGTATTAGCTAATGGTGGGTATTTTTACAATACCGACCCAATACATGGAATGCAGTCAATAACTTTGTCATTCAATACCGATGGTGCTTCTTATTCCGTTTCTTATTCTAATGATACGAGTTTTGATCAAACAAAGAACTTTACGTCAAAGAAAGGTGGCACCGAGACATTTGATTTCGATGGTTATCAACCAAATTATTTCAAGATTCTTAATACTAGTGGCACGAATCTAAACATTCCTTCTATCCGAGTTTCTTTATCGTGTTTAAATAACTATCCGACCGTTAATCTTGCTAATGAAAACGTAGACATGGGAACAATAGAAGGCGGTGGAGTTAAGAAGGCAGGCTCTAGCGTAACCTTAACCGCAACTCCAAACAAAGGATATAGATTCCTTGGATGGTATGAAAACGATACTTTAATATCTTCCGAATCAACATATACATTTGCAATCGGTAATGACGATTTGTCTTATGCAGCAAGGTTCACCTATGAATCCTATAGCCTTGTCCTTGAAAGTGAATCTGCTGAGAAGGGTACTGCTTCGGAATCGTCTGGGAAATATAATTATCTTGATAACGTGACAATTAATGCAACCCCAAACAAAGGATATTCATTCGATGGGTGGTATAGTGGATCTACATTAGTTAGTAAAGAAAACCCATATACCTTTGCAATGCCTTATAGCAATGTAACCTATACAGCAAAGTTTAATACAAATAAATATGTTTTGAGCCTAAATAATGAAAACGAATCGCTTGGTTCCATTAGTGGCGAAGGAACTTTCCTTTATGGTAATAATGTAACGATAACTGCTACACCGAATACTGGCGTTTCTTTCCTTGGATGGTACGGTAATGATGGAGCACTTGCTTCTTCCTTGAAATCTTATTCATTCAAGATGCCATATGAAGACATCGTATATACAGCGAAATTCGAATGGACGCCGTATTTAGTTTCAATAAATATCAACGATACTTCCATGGGTTCAATAACTGGAGATGGTTCGTATACATATGGTCAAACTGTTTCCCTTGTTGCAACTCCTAATGATCATTATTCGTTCTTTGGCTGGTATGACGGTGATAACTTGCTTTCACAGGATTCAAGTTATTCATTCAGCATGCCTGATAAATCTCTAACCTATTCAGCCAGGTTCGTAAAAAACTACAAGTTAAATGTTTCTACTGAGGATACGACTAAAGGCAACGTTGTTTCGCCTACTGAGTGGGGTGAAGGATTAGATGTAACGATAAAGGCAAAGGCCAATGATGGCTATGTACTCGATTATTGGTATGACGATGACCTGAATGAGATTTCTGACAATCAAAACTATACCTTCACAATGCCTGGGAATGACGTCTCCTTGTATGCACTGTTTACTTCTGGAGGATATGCATTCTCTGCCTCTAGCGAAGATGACACAAAAGGAACAGTCAATGATGTTTCTAATAGATATAAAGAAGGAGCATCGATTACTGTAGTGGCTACGCCTTCTGAAGGTTATGCCCTTGAAGGTTGGTATTATGAATCTACAAAGGTTAGTGGAAAATCTAACTATACATTTGTTATGCCCACTAATGATTATTCATTAGTTGCTCACTTCTTCACAAAAGCAGAGGAAGAAATTGCAAAATATGCCAAAGAACCATTTGTTTCTAGTGATGGAAAGACCATCACTTATGGTCTATATCCTCAGACAAACGTTAATGATGGAGCTTTGGTTTCTACCCTAAATGCCTTAACATCCACAGAATTAAACGGCTGGTATTTATACGAAGGCAATTATTATGCAAAAGTAAAGGCAAAGCCATACAGAACCACTTATACATTTGATAATGGGGCGCCTATTACCGAGGGAGAAACATATTGGTTTAGATGTGAACCTATCGTTTGGAAGGTCCTTAGCAACAAAAGTGGCGAGTATTTCATTCTTTCTAATCTATTGCTCGATTCCTATTGCTTCTACAGTTCAAGTTCAGATAGGACTATCGACGGAAAAACCGTTTATGCAAACAATTACAAATACAGTGATATCCGCACATGGCTAAATAATGAATTCTATAATTCGGCATTTGCACTTGGCAATAGCCATATCCAGTTAACAGCGGTTGACAATAGTGTTAATACCACAGACAGCACAAGTAACAGCTATGCCTGTGCTAATACCGAAGATAAAATCTTCTTACTAAGTTATAAAGATTACACCAATAGTAACTATGGTTTCGCAACATCAAAAGGCACAACCGACACAAGATATTGCAAAACCACAGACTGGGCTAGGGTCAGAGGTGTTCGCTTAGGTTCTCAAACGGGAACTTATGCTAATAATGGCTACTACTGGACCCGTTCTCCTAGTGGCGACTTCTCCGACGACGCGTGGTATGTTAATTATGATGGTGGATTTAGCTACTACTACGGCCAAGTCCACAATACGTACCTCAGTGTGCGCCCCAGCCTTTCTCTTAGAATTGCATAGCAAAGTGGAGCAATAATCAAAAATCAAGCAATCACCGCCTCCAATCAAAATGCGTAGGAGGCAGTGAAGATAAATATTAAGCAAAGAATAAACGAAACTTGAAAGGAAAGAAAGCGAACTTCTTGCATTTATAAAGGCTAAAGATTCGGCTGCTTATATTTGTTTATAAGTGGTGAATCTCCAGCTAAGAACCGTTATTCTCTTCTTGATCCGCTTATTAATGATTCTCTTAGCGCCATAGAACTTTTATATGAAGCGAATGAACTTGATATAAAAGGCAAAGCAAGGCTTGAATTAATAAGAAAGGCAATACCAAAATTAAAAACAATTGGTTCTGCCTTTGATTTAAAATAGATAAAAGAGTATTTTCCTTGCTAAGCAACAATAATACCGAAAAGGCAGAACATAATGCTAAGCGACATCGCACATTTCTTTGCCATAATATCACGGTAAACTTTCTATTATGTTTCTTAAAAAACTGTCCAAGGT